>CAIQQN010000232.1 GCA_903873975.1 uncultured Anaerolineales bacterium | reverse complement strand
GGGCGTGGGCGTGGGCGCGGCGGCGTCGCCTTCCAGCAGGATCGCGGGCACCTGCAGGCCGGCGGCCTTCTTTTCCGGCGCCGGTCGTCGCGTCTTGGGTGTCCTGTCCTTGCGCTGTATCCTATTTGCTTTCATAATGCTTCACCTGAACACCGATCTTGCTGCGGGGCCAAACCCTTGCGGCCTCATCATAGGAAGCCCCAGCCCGTTCCGCAACTTTAAACTTGCCGCCGTCTATGGGTCGAATTGCGCCAAAAGTATTGTTACCCGGGAGGGGGGGTAAAGCGGTCGAAAAGGATACGTTGCGCCAGAAGTGACTGTTACCGTGGCCGGAATGGATAAAACGATGAGTAAACAGACACGGGAAGAAGTTTTGCAGCGGTTGCGGCGGCGGTATGAGCATGCGGGCGTGGAGCACAAACGCAAGCTCCTGGACCAGGCGCAGGAGCTCTTGGGCTATCATCGCAAGTCGGCGATCCGGGCCTTGCGCGCGCCCACGGTGGTGCGAGGGCCGCGGATTCTCACGGGGCGGCCGGTAACCTATGAGCCTGGGTTGCTGCAACGGTGGCTGCGCCCGATCTGGGCGGCGACGGACTATGCCTGCGGGCGGCGCCTGGTGGCGATGTTGCCGGAGTGGATTCCGGCCTACGAGCAGCACGAGCGGCGCTTGCCGGGGGAGGTGCGGGACAAGCTCTTAATGGCCAGTGGGCGGACACTGGATCGGTTGCTGGAACCCTTGCGGGGCGAGGGGGCGGGGCGTTCGCTCACGCGGCCGGGGACGTTGCTGCGCCACCAGATTCCCATTCGGGGCAGCCTGTGGGAGGACGGCAAGGCGGGGTGGTTGGAAGTCGATACGGTGGCCTTGTGCGGGGGCAGCGTGGCCGGAGAGTTTGTGTGGATGGTCGACGGGGTGGACTACGCGACGACGTGGGTGGAGGTGCGGGCGATGTGGGGTCGGGGCCAGGCCGGGACCTTGGCGGCGCTGCAAGATATGGAAGAAAACCTGCCCTTTGCGCTCTTGGGCCTGGACAGTGACAACGGGGGAGAGTTTCTCAATTATCATGTGCTGAGCTGGCTGCAACAGCGGGCGCGGCCCGTGTTCATGACGCGCAGCCGGCCCTACAAAAAAGATGACAACGCGCATGTGGAGCAGAAGAACTGGACGCACATCCGCCAGTGCTTTGGGTATGAGCGGCACGACAATCCCGAGGTGGTGGCGTTGATCAACGCGCTGGCCAAGGGCGCCTACGGGCAGTTGCTCAATTACTTTCACGCCAGCCTCAAGCTGGCGCGCACGGAGCGCGCCGCCGGGCGTGTCAAGCGAATATACGGAGCAGCACAAACGCCCTTGACACGCGTGTTGGCCAGCGCGGAAGTCAAGCCACAGACCAAGCGGCGCTTGACGCAGGCGAAGGCGGCCTTGAATCCGTTTGCCCTCAAGCGGGTGGTGGACCGGAGCCTCAAAGAGATTGCCGCGCTGCGCCGGGCGCGCTCCTAACGCGAGGAACCCTCCGTCCCCCCCCGCCCCCCCCGAAAGAGGTCGCGGGTCTTCGACCGCAGGGGGGCGCGAGCGGGAGCTCGGCAGCCCGCCCCCCTGCTCGTTTTACCTTGCTAACCACACCCCAAACCCATACCAAGGCAAGGAACAGTTTAACCAAAAACAACTGGGCCATCGGGTAACACCCCTTTTGGCACAACGAATACCCCCCTCGGGTAACAGTTACTTTTGGCGCAACGGGCCCATTCGTCCTAGGTGTCCTATTGGCCCCTCCGCCAGAGTTGCAGCCGAGCCAGAACCCGTGGTGTCCCGAGCCACCTGCGTTTTGTGCCGGGCCAGGGCTCCGCGCTCGGTGGCCGATCCCAGGTTCCTCCCCTTCGACTCCTTCCAACATTTTTGCACCCACCACTGGATGCTGGCGCATCAGTACCCATTCATCTTTTGTGAGCGGCCCTGTTTTCTTCAAAACCTGGCTGGGCACAACAATCTTACCAATATCGTGCAAAATAGCCCCGAATTCCAAAATGGCAATATCTTCAGTATTCCAATTCAGAACAAAAGCCAGGTTGAGAGCCAGACGGCGAACTCGTTCCAGGTGACCGGCAGTATACGGATCGCGCGTTTCAATAACATTAGCAAGCATGATCACAGTTTGCAGATGAGCAGCCTTTGTATCAAAAAGCTCAATGACTCGCCGCCGGTCGAGACGGGCACGCACAGCATTAATTAATTCAGGTGCTTCAAACGGCTTGAATAAATAATCATCCACCCCCAGGCTGCGCGCCCGGTCGACATCCGATCTTTCTGTCCGGGCGCTCAGGAAAAGGAATGGTACGGTAATACCTTCCTGCATTTCGCGTACTGATTCAAGCAATTCGTATCCGTTCATTTCCGGCATCATGATATCTGAAATAACCAGATTGGGCTGGATTGAAAGGAATAAATCGAGCGCCTGCTTACCATTAACTGCCGGGCACACCACATACCCTTCGGCTTCCAGAAGGCAGCGCATCACTTCCAACAAAGGTGCATCATCTTCTACCAACATTATCGTTTGCATATTCACCCTGAAATTTCAGAAACTCATCACTAAATCCAATCTTTCGTATTATACGACAAACTTGGCTGCACCTACCAAAACCTGCCCAAGCGAAAGGCCGCCATCGTTCGCAGGCACCTGGTGGTGCAAATAAACAATGAACCCGTTCTTGCGCAGGCTGCGGGTCGTCCGTTCAAGTAATGCCATGTTTTGCCAGACACCACCGCTCAACGCAACCTCACTAATTCCTGTCCGGCGACGGATCTCTACACAAACCTGGTGCGACATTTCGGCCAGTCCATTGTGGAAACGAGCCGAAATGACCGGTATTGGGACTCCCGAAAGCGCATCTGCCGACAGACGGCGCATAACCTCCCCAACCTCCAGCGAGCCTTCCCGGATTTCGAACTGGTATGCGCCAGATTCCGACGGATCCAGCGCCGCTTCAAATTCAATGGCAGCCTGGGCCTCATAATTAACCCTCTGCCGCACACCGGCCAAGGCAGCTGCCGCGTCAAACAAACGACCCAGGCTGGAAGTACGAGGCGTATTTATACCACGCTCCAATTGGATACGCAAAGCCTGTCGCTCCTCGAAACACAGATCCTGGGCAGGAGCCAGCCGATTATCCCACTGCATGCCCAGCGACCAGAGCAAAGCCAGGGCTGTCCGAGCCGGTCGTTTGATCGCCGTATCTCCACCGGGAAGGGGAAAATAAGCCAGGTGATAAGGTCGTTGGTAAGCGGCATAGTCCGCCACAAGGAATTCTCCACCCCAGATGGCTCCGTCATCACCATATCCAGTTCCGTCAAATGCCAGCCCAATGACCGGGTGGCTGCCATCCAGCCCATTATCAGCCATGCAAGCCGCAATATGGGCATGATGATGCTGGACACGGTATAGGGGGAGATCATTTTGTTGAGAACGTTGCAGGGCATAACGACTGGAAAGATAATCCGGGTGGAGGTCACAAGCAACAGCTTCAGGTTGGATGCGGAACAGGCGCTCAAAATGCTGTATTCCATCTTCAAAAGAGCGTAGCGTCTCGTAATTCTCCATATCGCCGATGTGATGACTGACAAAAGCATAACGTTGGCGGGTGAGGCAGAATGTGTTCTTGAGTTCCGGACCGGTGGCAAGAATGGAAGGAACCTGGTATGGAATTTGGATCGGATCGGGGGCATATCCCCTTGAACGTCGTAAAAAGTAACCAGAAACAGGTAATGGATCAGGAGTGCTTTCCAACTCGTGACCCGCTAAATCATTGCTTGTTACTCTTATCAATGAATCATCACAACGCGTTCGTATATCGCGGTTGTGCATCAAGAAGGCATCCACCAGGGAAGCAAGACGTTGACGCGCTTCATCATTATCGGTGGCAATGGGTTCCTCGGATAGATTGCCGCTGGTCATTACCAAAGGCGGAATGTTAATGACAGGATCCTGAAAATTAGTCTCCGGCATGAAAAGAAGATAATGCAAAGGCGTATAGGGCAACATGATTGCAAGGGTGACTTGCTTCGGCGCGGCTTCTTCCACAATGGGAGAGTCTGGTCTGCGGCGTAATACTACAATGGGCCGCTGACGGGATTCGAGCATTGCACGTTCCGCTGAATTAAGAAAACAGTGCTTTTCCACTGTTGCCAGGTCGGGCATCGTCAGTGCAAAAGGTTTGTCCACGCGCAGCTTGCGGCGGCGTAATTCAGCCACGGATTCAGCATTCGTGGCATCACATGCCAGATGAAATCCGCCCAAGCCTTTAATGGCAACAATCTTCCCCTGCAAAAGAAGTTTTTGCACAACATGGATGGCAGCCTCCCGCTCGGCCATCCGTTGGCCATCTGGTTGCTCGATCCAGACCTGCGGCCCGCACACCGGACAGGCGACTGGTTGGGCATGGAAACGCCGGTCAAGGGGGTTGGCATATTCAGCTGCACATTCGGGACACATCCTGAATGGCGACATGGTCGTATTGGGCCGATCGTATGGGATATCCTTAATGATCGTGAAGCGCGGCCCGCAGTTGGTACAGTTAATGAAAGGGTATCGATAGCGCCGATTGGACGGATCAAGCAGTTCCCCCAGGCATTCCGGGCAAATGCTTACATCCGGCGAAATGGGCTGAAAAGCCCCGGCTACAGACTCAGAATGCACAATCTCAAAACCGACAAACCCGCGCGGATTCCCGAAAGAGACATTAAAAGTATCCATCCGTGCCAGGGGTGGAAGTTCAGATTTCAGTGAGTGGATAAAGGACTCCAGCGTTTCGGGTGTCCCATCCACCTCGATATCCACGCCGGCGGAAGTGTTCCGTACCCAGCCAATTAACCCAAAACGCACTGCCAGCCCATAGACAAAAGGCCGGAAACCGACACCCTGCACAATGCCAGTAATGGCAATGCTTGCACCGCTCAATTCAGGCATGTATTTCTATTTCCATTAACACAATTCAATCTCAATGTGATGGGACTTATCAGGGTCCAACACGGCAATCCAATTACGAGGAATGACAACAGACGGCCCGGTACATTCGACCGGCTGACCATCCAAACATGTCGATCCAATCCGGTAATCACCGTAATCCAGCCTGTTCGGATTGCAATAGATAATCTCCATTT
>CAIQQN010000231.1 GCA_903873975.1 uncultured Anaerolineales bacterium | reverse complement strand
TGGAGTCTTTCGTGTCGGGGCGCCGGGAATTGAACCCGGGACCTCTTGCACCCCATGCAAGCGCGCTAGCCGGACTGCGCCACGCCCCGTCAGGCAAGCATCGGGCGCTTATGCGCCCGACACAGCCAATGGCGGCTCGAAGCCGCCCTGGCTAGGCGGTATTATAGTCGCGATTGGGATTTCTGGCAATGAAAGAACCTCCAAGGATTTTGCGGTACAATCCAGCCGATGACTGAACGCCGTTACCTGCCGGACCCGGCACGGGTCAGCGTGCTGACCGCGGCCGTCCTGCTGGCCTTTGCCCTGACGCGGGTGCTCAACGCGCCGCATTTATTCTCATTGCTGATCCCGGTGGGGAATATCAAGCTGTCGCTCTCGATCAACTTGAATACCGTCATCGTCCTGCTGGCGGCCGGGTTGACTGCCACCGGCATGGACTGGCTGCTGAGCACCCATCCCTCGCTGGAAAAGGGGGAAACCCGCGAGCACTGGCTGCTCCCCACCCTGACGGTGCTGGTCACCGGCATCGCCCTCACCACCCTGCCGGACACACCGCTCTGGTGGCTTGGTTTCGGTCTGGGGGTAGTCATCTTCCTGGTGGTGGCCCTGTCCGAATTTGTGGTGGTGGACCCAAACGACGCCCGCTACCCGCTGGCAACCGCCATCCTGACCGTGTTTGCTTTTGTCATCTTTCTCATCCTGGCAGTCGTCCTCAAAGCTGTCAATGTCCGCCTGATATGGTTGATGCCGGCACTGTTCCTGGCGGGCGGGCTAGCCGCCCTGCGCACCCTGCACCTGCATCTCAACGAACGCTGGGAGTTTGCCTGGGCTGCCGGGATCGGCCTGGTGGCAATGCAATTGGGGGCAGCCCTGCATTACCTGCCTTTGACGCCGGTGCGCTTCGGGCTGGCGCTGTTGGCTCCGCTCTACGCGCTGACCTTGCTGTCGGTCAGCCTGGCGGAGGGCAATCCCTTCCGGCGGGCATTCTTCGAGCCGGCAGTCATGCTCGTCCTGTTCTGGGGGTTGGCAGTCTGGTTCCGGTAGATGGCTGAAAAACTGATCCTGACCCGCAAAGACTGGCAGAGGATGCGCCGCCACGTCAGCCGCCGCCTCCCGCTGGAAGCCTGCGGTCTGCTGGCCGGGAAAAATGGCCGGGTGGTGTCCACGATCGGTATTCATAATGAAGAGCGAAGCCCGGTGCGCTTCCGGATGGAGCCGCGGGCGCAATGGCGCGCTTTCCAGCGCATGGAGGCGGCCGGGCTGGAGCTGGTCGGCATCTATCATTCACACCCGAACGGTCCCGACCGCCCTTCGCCGACAGATATCACCGAGGCCATGTACCCAGTGGCGCAGATCATCTGGTACCGGGCGGATGGCAAGTGGCGGGGAGGCGGCTTTCGGATCGAGGGCAGGAAAGTGACCGAAATCAGCCTGGAGTTTATTCAGCCTGAGTGACGTTTCCCCCTTTTGTGTGTTATTAATATTCGTACCAATGTTTGAGGGTCTTTGGGAGTTCCCGCGATAGAGGGAGTAGTATCCCCATCGCCACGGCGATTCCCAGAGAACCAGGTTTGACCTTCCCGGAGGAGATCGTTATGCAAGTCCTGATTGACGTTGGCGTCCTGCTGGCGTCGTACATTTTCGGTTCCGTCCCGTTCGGCCTGCTGGTCGTCAAAATGATGACGGGCAAGGACATCCGCACCATCGCCAGCGGCCGGACAGGCGGGACGAACGCCATGCGCGCCGCCGGACCCTGGGCAGGCGGGCTGACCGCCGTGCTGGATGTGCTCAAGGCTGCCGCGACCGTCTGGCTGGCGCAGAGGGTGACCCCGGACGTATGGATCCATACCCTGGCGCCCATCGCCGCCGTCATTGGGCACAACCATTCCCTCTTTTTGATCGAGCGCGGCCCCGACGGGCGCATCCGGCTGGGGGGTGGAGCGGGAGGCGCGGCGGCGGGCGGCGGCGCTTTTGGCCTGTGGCCTCCGGTGGCCTTTATCCTGATCCCGCTCGGGCTCCTGATCTGGTACGGAATTGGTTATGCATCCGTGACCACCCTGAGCATCGGGCTGATGACCATCATTATATTTGGGGTGCGCGCCGCCCTCGGCCTTGGCCCCTGGGCCTATGTGGCTTATGGCTTCCTGGTGGAAATCCTGATGATCTGGGCGCTGCGTCCCAACCTCAAGCGCTTGATGGAGGGGACGGAGCGTCGTCACGGACTGCCGGTGAAGCTCCAACAGTTGAAGAAAGCCCGGGCTCCAAAGAGCGGCGGGAAGCCGTCTTAGAGATAAATGTATTTGGCATCGAATCGGTACCCAGCGAACCGCCGCACTCGAAAAGTGCGGCGGTTTCTTTATTCTTTAGCAGAATCCTTGGCTGCCTTTTCTTCGAGGTATAGAGAGCGCAGATTCCGGCGGTGAAGCTCCTCCGCCAGCCCGCCCAGGTAGACACGGCTCTTGCCGCAAGTCTCGATGCGGTTCTCATCCAGGAAATCCTGCGGAGCACGGCGGCGGGTGGC
>CAIQQN010000230.1 GCA_903873975.1 uncultured Anaerolineales bacterium | reverse complement strand
TCGCGGATATCAACGTGGGCGTTTTGTACATCATGTCGGTGGCTTCGATTGCGGTCTACGGGATTGTGCTGGCAGGTTGGTCATCCAACAACAAGTATGCCATGCTGGGTGGCTTGCGCTCCACGGCCCAGATGATCAGTTACGAAATTGCACTTGGATTGTCGTTCGTCGGAGTGGTTCTGCTGGCCGGTTCAGCCCAGATGACGGAGATCGTCGAGGCGCAAAAATCCGCCTGGTTCGTGCTGCTCCAGCCGGTCGGGACGGTCATTTTCCTGATCGCCACCCTGGCCGAGGTCAACCGGGCTCCGTTCGACATGCCCGAGGCCGAACAGGAACTGACCGCCGGCTACCACACCGAGTACTCCGGCATGAAATTCGCCTTGCTTTTCATGGCCGAGTATGACAAGATGATTGCCATCTGTTCCATCGGGGCAACCCTCTTCTTCGGCGGGTACCGCGAGTTCTGGTTCCTCTCCAACACCTTCCTGAGTGTGGACCGGACGCCCTGGCTTGGCCCGTTCTACATATTCCTGAAGATCTTCTTCCTGCTCTTCGGGATGATCTGGGTGCGGGCCACCTTCCCGCGCATCCGCTATGACCGGCTGATGGCTTTCGGTTGGAAGGTGCTGCTGCCGCTCTCGCTGGCGCTGGTCTTCATCACCGCTGTATTTATCCTGCTGGCTCAGCAAACCAATAACAACCTGCTCCTGGCAGGCATCCCGCTAGTTTCTTTACCGGCAGGGTTGCTGGCGGTTGTGTTGGTGTACCGGACTTTGAGGAGAAAAGAATATGCACGTGCTTGAGCCTCTGATCGAACTGGCGCGCGGCTTGTGGACCACGCTCCAGTTTATGCTCGAAAAGCCCGTGACGGTCCAGTACCCGGAGCAGAAGAAACTGGTCAAACCTCGCTTCCGCGGGCGACATGTGCTGCATCGTTACGAGAATGGATTGGAAAAGTGCATTGGCTGTTCGTTATGTGCGGCGGCCTGCCCGGCAGACGCCATCTTCGTCGAATCCTCCGAAAATACTGACGAGAAACGCTTCTCACCCGGTGAGCGTTACGCCAGTACCTACCAGATCAATATGCTGCGCTGTATCTATTGTGGCTTTTGCGAAGACGCCTGCCCGACTGAGGCGATTGTCCTGGGCGATCAGTATGAACTATCCTTCACCGAGCGTCGCCAGGCCATCTATCCGAAGGAGATGCTGATCGAACCCGTCCCGTTGGGCGGACAGCCTACTCCACAAAAGACGGAGCCGGGCAAATTCACCCGCTCGGTTCCTCAAATGAAAGACCCGCAGGATTGAGACGCTTATGAACTTGACACTCATCCTATTCTATATTCTGGCAGTCACGGCGGTGGCAACCGCGGCCGGACTGTTGCTCAGCCGTAATTCGGTTTACGCCGCCCTGTTCCTGGTTTTAAACTTCGCCACCGTGGCAGTTTTCTATTTACTATTGGGGGCGCCCTTTATCGCTTTGGTGCAGGTGACAATCTATGCCGGGGCCATCATGGTGCTGTTCCTGTTTGTGATCATGCTGCTGGGTGCGGAGAAACTCCCTAAAGGAGAGGTGCTGCCTTGGCAGCGTCCGCTGGCGATTGGCCTGGCAGCGCTCCTGTTGGTGGAATCGGGCTTCTTGCTCTTCCAACGTCTGCATACCACCGCGATCCTCCCGGCGCCCGGAGAAGAGCTCAACACCACCGAGACTTTGCGGACCCTCGGCATGGCATTATTCACCCAATATCTCCTGCCATTTGAAGTGACCTCCCTCCTGCTGCTGGTGGCGATGGTGGGAGCAATTGTCCTGACCAAACAGGTGAAAGGAGAGCAGGCCTGATGGGTGAACTTGGTGGAATTCCTCTCTCCGGCTTTCTGGCAGTTTCAGCCATACTATTCACGATGGGGGCGCTGGGCGTGTTGATCCGGCGCAATGCCATCATCATCTTCATGTCGATTGAGTTGATGTTGAATGCAGCCAACCTGGCTTTTGTGGCCTTCGCCCGTTCCTACGATTTGTTAAGCGGACAGTTATTCGTCTTCTTCGTGATGACGGTCTCCGCTGCCGAAGTGGCGGTCGGCCTGGCGCTGATTGTGGCGATCTTCCGCTCCAAGCACAGCATCGATGTGGACCAGATGAGCAGCCTGAAAGGATAGCGCATGAACACATTGTTCACCCTGGTCCCCCTGATCGTCTTCCTGCCCGTTCTTGGCCTGCTGATCAATATAGCCTTTGGCGGCAAAATGGGCGAAAAAGCCATCGGTACGGTGGCAAGCGCAGCCTCCGGGCTGGCTTTTGTTGTTTCAGTGCTGCTGGG
>CAIQQN010000229.1 GCA_903873975.1 uncultured Anaerolineales bacterium | reverse complement strand
AGATAAAACTTTTCAGAAATTTTGCGATTTTGAACATGTTGACCTTCGTTATCAACGCCATTATTTCCACGATCCTGGCTTACTACATGAAGTATTATCTGCATAGATACAGCGAATTGACATATATCCTGGGAACCATGTTAATCGTTCAGACGGTAACCATTCCATTGGTTGTCAAGATGACAGATTTAATTGGAAGACCCAGGTCATACAGGTTATTTTCCACCATTTCTTTAGCCGGGCTTGCTGTTCTTGCATTTGTTTCGCCTGCCACGCCAGGCTGGCTATTGTATGTAACGGCAGGAATTCTTGGTGCAGGCATTGGCGGTATTATCGTACTGATGTACACCATGTATCCGGATATTACCGACGTGGGTGAATATAAAACAAAAGAGAGAAGTGCGGGTATATATAACGGGGTTATTTCCTTTCTTCGCACTGTGTCAGGCGCATTGGTTGGATACACGATCACTCTCGTGATTCAGTTTTCAGGGTACATACAACCAGTTAAAACGACAGTAGATGGCATGGTGAAAAATATCGATCAACCGCAGCCGAATTCTGTGATTTGGGCGTTTCGGATCATGATCTGTGTCGTTCCGATCCTCTTGACCGTGTTTGTTATTTTCTATTCTAGAAAATACACGCTGAGCAACCGTGTATTGGATTTACTAAGACGCCAGCTGAAAATCCAACGTGGAGATAACGAAGGAGCACCTTTGTCAGAACAAGAAGCCGCAGAGCTCGAAAGCATTATAAGATAATCTGTATTGTTTTGTTGAACTGGTATGTTGGATAGCCTTCATGGGCTGATTTTATATGGCATTGTGATTTGGAGCAGCGATGGATCAGAAGGACAAATTGATCGTAGACGTGGTATTGGACCTTTTTAGCGCGCATGGTTCTACGTTTAACATGGACGATGTCGCAAAGGCTTTGAAAATTAGCAAAAAAACAATTTACAAAGAATATGGCAGCAAAGAGAATCTTATTTTTTTGGTAGTCAAATCTGTATTTGAAGGAATTGAACACCAGCTTCAAGCTATTTTGGCAAATACAGAATGGAACAGTGTAGAGAAACTTATCCGGATAACCTGTGCTTTCCCTGACGAAAGAGATATCGACTACCATAAGGCCTTGATTCTTAAGAAGGAATCGCCAAAGGCATATGCAATGTTTATTGATTACATTGAAAGCAATTGGCAGGTCAACAAGAAAATGTTCGAACAAGCTGTTCAAGAAGGGCTAATCAAAGATATCGGCCACAGTCTGTTTCGAATCATTATGTTGGGGATCACCAAGCAAGTGCTTGATGTTGAAGAGGAGAACAAAGAAGAATTGCTTGAAAAGTGCGTAAGACAGGTTTTTGAAGGACTACTTTTGTCGGACAATGGAAGTCCGTCTCATTTGGGCTGATACAAGAATCCTGCCATATGGAGAAGAGAAGATAGACACTCGATACGGCACCTCCCCGCGCGATTTTCTTCATTACTCGACTGAGGATATCCGCCGCGAATTTTTGATAAGCAGCATGTATATTCCAGATGAAGTCACCGCGTTCTACAGCCACATCGATCGCATGACAGTGCTTGGCTGCATGCCTGTGACAAAGCGTGTGGCAATCGATAAGAGCCTGGATACAAGGAAGAGCTTTGGTTGCAGCTACTTCCTTGAACGCCGAGAAATTGGCGTATTCAACATCGGCGGAGAAGGAATCATTACAGCTGGCGATCAAGATTACACATTAGGACGCAAAGATTGCCTGTATATCACCAGGGGCACGAAACATGTGTACTTTCAAAGTATTTACAACGAAAACCCAGCAAGGTTTTACATGGTTTCAGCACCTGCTCACACAAGCTATGAGACCAAGCTTATCACGATAGCACAGGCGGCGAAAAGAAACGTTGGAGCGCTCGAAAGTGCGAACAAACGGACCATCAATCAATTCATTCACCCTGTTGTGCTTCAGACTTGCCAGCTTTCAATGGGGCTAACCGAGCTTGAAACCGGCTCGGTGTGGAACACAATGCCCGTTCACACGCATGAAAGGCGCATGGAGATTTACACCTATTTTGATATTCTCGAGGGCGGGGTTGTTTTCCACCTCATGGGGCAGGGTAGTGAAACGCGCCACATCGTCATACAAAATTACGAGGCTGTCATAAGCCCCTCGTGGAGCATCCATTCAGGGGTTGGTACCGGGTCTTATTCGTTCATCTGGGCAATGGGCGGCGAAAATCAGGAATTCGACGATATGGATACGATCGATACAACAAGTCTGAGATAGAAACGTATTATGGAAATGATCAACCAGTTTTCGCTCAAGGGTAGAACTGCGCTGGTAACAGGTGCATCCTATGGCATAGGCTTTGCGATTGCATCGGCATATGCCAATGCGGGTGCGAAGATCATTTTCAACGACCTGAGCGAAGAGCTTGTACAAAGAGGGCTTGAGGCTTATAAAAGCGAGGGGATCGAGGCGCACGGTTATGTCTGCGATGTGACCGACGAAGCCGGGGTGACGGCTTTTTTAGAAAAAGCCGAGAGCGAAATTGCCCCGATCGACATTCTTGTGAACAACGCTGGCATTATAAAACGTATACCCATGCACGAAATGTCCGCAGCGGATTTTCGCAAGGTGATCGACGTTGACTTAGTCGGCCCGTTTATTATGGCGAAGGCCGTTCTGCCGGGCATGATGCACCGTACGCGAGGGAAGATCATCAACATTTGCAGCCTAATGAGCGAACTCGGACGTGAAACCGTATCTGCCTACGCAGCGGCAAAGGGTGGATTAAAGATGCTGACGAGAAGCATTGCCTCTGAATATGGGCAGTACAACATCCAGTGCAACGGTTTGGGTCCGGGATATATCGAAACCCCCCAAACAGCGCCGCTGCGGCTCGAAGGACACCCCTTCAACAGCTTCATCATTAACAAAACGCCTGCCGCGCGCTGGGGAAAAACTGGGGATCTGATCGGTGCTGCGTTATTCCTGGCAAGCGATGCGAGCAACTTTGTAAACGGCCACATCCTTTATGTCGATGGCGGCATCCTGGCTTCTCTCGGAAAGCAGCCGTGATTCCTGTGTAGCGGGAAGTATTCATTTGAAAATATCTTTGCAGCTTTTTACCGTGCGCAAATCCGCCCGAAAAAACTTATATGACACACTGCAAAAGATCTGTCAGGTTGGCTATAGCTCCATCGAGGCGGCACGCATTGGTTTTGATACAAAATCGGCGGCGGTCATTAACCGCGCCAGGCAGGATTTCGGCCTTAGTGTGCCGAGCAGCCAGATAAGATTCACACAGTTAGGCAATGATTTTACCCAAACCCTGAACTTTTTGCAGGCGGTTGAATGCGGCAACGCGGTCATCTCTCTGCTGCCGCCACATTACATATTAAGCGGCGAGCACGGGCTGAAACGATTTGCTGCGGATATGAACGCCCTTGCTGAAAGATACAGGCGTGAAGGGATACGCCTTGCCTTTCACCACCACGATTTTGAGTTTTTGAAATTCGGTTCAAAGTGCGGACTCGACATCCTGCTCGAAAACACCGACCCTACGCTGGTCTTCTTTGTCAGTGATACTTATTGGGCGCAAAAAGGCGGCATGTGCCCTGCCGCGCTGATCCGCCGGCTGGGTAAACGGGCAATATCCATCCATTTACGCGACTATACACTGTTACCGCCTTTTTTTGCGGCTAAACCGGGCGACTGCAGGATCGGTTCAGGCATGCTGAACATTAAGGAGATACTTACGGCCTGCACCGAAAGCGGGATCGAATTCATTTCAATCGAGCAGGATTCCAAGAATCCTTTTTGCGATATCGTGTCGAGCCTCGATTATGTAAAGTCATTGGATGGCATGGTGGAAGAGCGTGCTGAAATGGATTGAGAAAATGCGCAGTTATTGCTGGATCACCGCCATAAGAGTGCGTCGGTTCGCTGGCGGATGAAGAAAAGGCAAAGACAAAGCATGAATGAGCAATACGTGAAATTGGAGGCTTTTTTATGGATAAAGAAAAGGACAACAAGAACCTTATAAAAATGAAAAATACTAGTGGCTTTGATGACATTAAGAAACTCGCAAGAGGCGAGAAAGCCGATGAAAGCCAGATCGAAGGGATTTTAAGTTTTATCGACGAACGTTTTGATTGCTCCGATTTCCGCATGATCTGCATACTGCGCAGCCTATGCAAATACACTACACTGATATCGCAGCCTACGCTTGAAATGATGAAGAGGAGCGTCCTGGGCTTTAAATATTGGATGGATGAGCCCGGTGAAGACAGTATGTGTTATTGGTCCGAGAACCACCAGATCCTTTTTGCTGCCTGCGAATATATTGCCGGTCAGCTTTATCCGGCTGAAGTCTTCACGAACAGCGGGATGACGGGCGCACAGCACCTGAAGAAAGCCGAAGAAAAGATAAACCGCTGGCTTGAACGCCGCTGGCAGTTCGGATTCATCGAATGGCACTCGAATACATATTATGAAGAGGATATTGCGCCGCTTTCACTGCTGATCGAGTTTTGCGCAGATGAAAGTATCGTCCAAAAAGCGGCAATACTTATGGATCTCTTCATGCTCGATTTAGCCCTGCACATCTATAAGGGGTTATTCTGCGCAACAAGCGGGCGTTGCTATGAAACCCAAAAGCAAGACCCGTTTAAACAGGACGTCAGGGACATTATCGAAAAAGCCTTTGGCTTCGGTTTGGTCCAAGACTATAGTTACAACCGCCTTTCGACCGAGTTTATTCTCAACGAAAAGTATATTGTGCCCCAGGTATTTTACGATATCGCTCACTGCGAAGACGGCTTTGAGGTCAAGACTTCAATGGGCCTTGATCTTGCAGAGATAAAGAAGAACTTCGGCCGCATGGATATCGATGACGCCGGCATGTTCATGTGGGCCATGGAAGCTTTTACAAACACAAAATCCGTCAACCTGACGATAGATATATTCCGCAAATGGAGGCTGCACACCAATGAATTTTTAAAGGATATCAAGATCATTGATATTCCCCTTCTTAGGAAATTGAACCTGTTGCCGCTCATTATCAAGCTTTTAAATCCGGTAACACAGGGGATCGCCATACAGCGCGCGAACACATACACGTATAAAACAAAGCACTGGATGCTTTCAACAGCGCAAAACCACCATCCCCAAGAGTTTGGCGACCAGCAGCATATCTGGCAGGCAACACTGGAGGGGGGCATCTCTGTTTTCACAACCCATCCAGCCGTGGCGTTTTTCGATGATAAGGCGCGCAGTTCTTCGCCTTCATACTGGGTCGGCAACGGCATAAACCCGCATTCGGCGCAGTACAAAAACATGAGCTTGTCACTGTATGATCTAAGAACGCGCAAGGGTTTTCTCGAAAGAAGCCGCCCGGAGCTTACGCACGCCTATTTCCCGTTTGAGAAGTTTGACCAGGTGATATTTGACAACCCCAATGTCGTCATAGGGCAAAAGGGAGGTGCATATATAGCGCTTATCTCCCTAAACCCGCTCGAGAAAAAGGACAACTGCGAGCTTATTCAAAAAGGCATAATAACAGGTTGGGCCGTGATACTTGGTGATGTGGAAACATATGTAAGCCTTGATTCTTTTTCGGAATATGTAAACAGGTGCAAGCTCGAATTAGCCGGCAGAAAATTGACGCTTAATACCGAAAATGTCCTTGAGATTGAGTTTAAAAAGGGCTTTAGGGTTGACGGAAAGCCGGTTAATACTAATTATCAAAGGATCGAGAGCCCGTTTGCCAACGTGACGCGCAAACCACAAACCATCGATGTCGATTACAAGGGCACAAAGCTGCATCTTGATTTTTACAATCAAGTGCGAAAATGTGAATAGTTATCACCATGAATAAGTGGAAATGTTTTGAAAGGTAGTACAAATATGCCTGACGCATATTTTTCGAAAGTAATACAGCTCTGCGATTACTGGGTCAGCGTAAACAGGCCCGAAATGCGTTGGATGTGGGGACACGCTCTGATGGGTTATGCTCTGTCTGAACTCGACAGCTATTTGGACACGGATAAATACACGCCATTTTTAAAGGCATTCTGCGATTACTATGTAAAAAACCCGCCAAATATCGATTATGCCGACAGAGCGGCGCCCGCGCTTATCACATACGCAATGCAGAAGAAGACGGGCAATACGGATTATCAGAAACTGACCGAAAAAGTGCTCGATTACATCCGCTACGAGCCTAGGCTTATTGATGACGCCGTCAATCACCTCGGTACAAGCCTCGAGAGCAGGTTCTATCCCAAATCGATTTGGGTTGACAGCCTGATGATGTTCTGTGTCTTTCCCGCTCGATATGCCAAAGAACAAGGCGACAAACAGCTGCTTGATTTTACTGCCCGTCAGCCTGAAATCTACAGCCGCTACTTGCAGGACAAGGATGACAAACTGTGGTACCACAGCTATTGGATCAGGTTAAAAAGCCACTACCCGGTTAGTAAGCTATATTGGGGGCGGGGAAACGGCTGGGTAATTTGTGCGCTTCCGATGATTCTCGATCATATCGGTCCTGACCACCCCGAACATCAGAAAATCCGTGGCATTTTGCAGGATACTGCTCAGGCCTTGCTCAAGTATCAACGTGAAGACGGAACTTTTGCTACCGTGTTGAATATGCCCGGGAAAACCTACCGCGAGCTTTCAGCAACTGCGCTGATTGCTGCGGGATTGCTGCACGGGGTACGATGTGGATATTTGGATAAGTGCTGTCTGCAGCCGGGAATAAAAGCGTTTAGAGCCGTTGCCGAAAGTATTACAACGAACGATAATGGTGTATTTTTGCCGGAAATCAGTGGGCCAACCATACCGCTGCCGCTTTTCCCATATTTAGGCTACAAGCTGACACCGCGGGCAAAGAACGTTGCTTATGGCATTGCAGCTGCGGTTTTTGCGGCAATCGAATACGACATTTATTCCAAATTGCCATAGAGCAATGTCGATGTAAGGAGAATGGAAACCTCTGGTCGATACAAATTAACAATAATCCATATAAGGAGACAGCATGGAAACACAAGCATCCCATAAATTAAGCTTCTGGCGCAAGGTGGCCTTCGGCATGGGCGACATCTACGGCGGCGGCGCCATGGTGGTGATCGGCTTCTACTACCTGGTCTTCCTGACCGATGTCATCCGCATCAACCCGGCCCTGGCCGGTACGGTCATCCTGATCAGTAAGTTCTACGATTCCATTACTGACCCGTTCGAGGGCATCCTGACCGACCGCACCCGCACGCGCATGGGCCGTCGCAAGCCCTATCTGATAGCCGGCATACCGTTGGTCTTCCTGTCCTTCTTCCTGATGTGGTACCCGACGGCACTGGCCAGCGAGATCGGGCGCTTCGTCTTCGTCCTGCTGACCTACCTATTCTTCTCCACCATCGTCAGCATCGTCCTCCTGTCGTACAATGCGGTCATCCCCGAGCTGACCCCGGATTACAACGAACGCACTTCGATCAGCTCCTTCCGCATCTTCTTTTCCTCAATCGGATCGATCATCGCGGCAGTGGCCCCGCTCGAGATCGTCAAGGCGTTCCCGGATGTGCACCAGGGGTACATCGCCATGGGGATCGTCTTCGGTCTGCTCTTCGCCCTGCCTTTCATCTTCACCATCCTGGCCATCCGCGAGCGACCCGACTTCTCCCGCCCACTGACCAAGTTCAACTGGCGCGAGGGCTTCATCGAGCCGTTCAAAGTCAAGACCTTCGTGCTGGCGCTGGTCATGTACCTGATGGCCTTCGTTGCCATGGACGTGGTCCAGAGCGTGGTGGTCTACTACATGAAGAACTACATCCAGCACCCGCAGGACATCACCATGGTCAACGGGACGCTGCTGATCGCCCAGCTCGTCATCCTGCCGGCCTTCGTCATCCTGAGCCGCAAGACCAATAAGCGCACCGCCTACATCGTTGGGGCAATCCTGTGGATCCTGGTCATGCTGACCAGCCTGCTGCTCGGCCCGGGCCAGCCGCGCTGGATCATGTACCTGTTCGCGGCCTTCGTCGGTTTCGGCACGGGTGGGGTGGTGGTGATCATGTACGCCATCTTCCCCGACGTCCCGGACGCGGGTGAGCTGCGCACCGGCAAACGCCAGGAGGGCACCTTCTCGGCGCTGACCACCTTCATGCGCAAGCTTAGCTCGGCCTTCTCACTCTTCCTGGTGGGCAACTTCCTCAACCTGACCGGCTACCTGCCGCCAGTCCAGCAGGTGATCGATGGGGCTACCCGGCTGGTCGAGCAGCCCCAGTCGGCTCAGTTCATGCTCTTCCTGCGCCTGCTGTTCGTGCTTGTGCCACTGGTCTTCCTCAGCCTGGGAGTCTGGGCAGCATTCCACTTCCCGCTCACACAGGAGATCCATCAACGCCTGACCCGCCTGCTGGAGGCCCGCCGCTCCGGCACGCCCGAGACCGAGGCAATGCGCGCCGAAGCTGACAAGCTCAGCCGCCTGCTGGTGGGAAAGGCGCGCTAAGCTTTACTGAAGCCCGTGCTGATTTCTATGAAGGATCAATGTTTTATGGAAATGAACAGCAACAGGATCGTCACTTTCGGAGAGATCATGCTGCGCCTGGCGACTCCAGGCTTTCAGCGTTTTGGACAGACCCAGTCATTTGAGGCGACTTATGGCGGTGGCGAGGCAAATGTTGCCGTATCGCTGGCAAACTATGGCAATAATGTAGAATTCATCACCAGGCTGCCAAAGAATGATCTGGGTGAGGCGTGCATTGGCATGCTCAGGCGGCATGGGGTGTCTACCGAACATACCGTCCGCGGCGGAGAGCGTATCGGTATTTACTTCCTGGAATTTGGTGCGGCACAGCGCGCCAGCAAGGTGATCTATGATCGATCCAACTCCAGCTTTGCCACCATCCAGCCTGGAATGATTGACTGGCGCCAGGTATTTACGGGTGCAGACTGGTTCCACTGGACAGGGATCACTCCGGCTGTTTCCCAGGGTTCTACAGAAGCATGCAAGGAGGCGATCCTGGTAGCCCGGGAGATGGGCTTGACCATTTCAACCGACCTGAACTATCGGGCCAAGTTGTGGAAATGGGGGAAGAACGCCGGTGAGGTCATGTCGGACCTGGTTGCATTATGTGATGTTGCTCTTGGAAACGAAGAAGATGCAGAGAAGGTTTTTGGGATCAAAGCGCAGGAGGCGGATGTGAAGGCCGGGAAAGTTGCTTCTGATCAATACCGCATCGTTTGTGAACAGCTTGCCAGGCGCTTTCCTGCGCTCCACACCATCGCCATCACCCTGCGCGGGTCGATCTCTGCCAGTCACAACACCTGGTCGGGTGTGCTGTGGAAGAAGGGCAAGTTCTTCACCACTGCCATATTTGATATTCTGCCCATTGTGGACCGGGTTGGCGGCGGAGATGCCTTTATGGGAGGCCTGATCCATGGTTTGCGGAAGTATCCTGACGAAATACAAAAAGCCCTCGATTTTGCTGCAGCGGCTGCCTGCCTGAAACATACCATCCAGGGTGATTTCAACCTGGTCACGGAAACTGAGGTGGAAAATCTGATGGCAGGTGATGGTTCTGGCAGGGTGTCCAGATAGGAGGAGAATAATGGCTCGATATATGCGCCTGGATGTTGTTCACGAGATTCTGGATGCCGGGGTACTGCCTCTCTTTTACGCAGATGAGGTGGACCAGGCAGTCGGGGTCATCAATGCCTGCCGGGCTGGCGGTGTGCGTGCCATCGAATTCACCAACCGGGGCGAGATGGCTTACCCGGTTTTCACCGAGCTGGTACGGTACTTTTCCAAGGCTGATCCAAGCATCATCTTGGGAATCGGCTCGATCATCGACGCACCTACGGCAGCTTTGTTCCTGTCCAGTGGTGCGAACTTTATTGTGGGGCCGAACACGAACCCTGAGATCTCGCGCCTATGCAACCGGCGCAAGGTGCTTTACCTTCCTGGTTGCGCCACCGAAAACGAGATTGCCAATGCCGAAGAGTTGGGTGCTGAAATTTGCAAGATCTTCCCCGGGGAATCGGCTGGAGGACCTGGTTTTATCAGTACAGTCATGGCGCCCTGTCCCTGGCACCGCTTGCTTCCTACAGGTGGTGTGGATGCCACTGAAGTCAGCATCTCAGAATGGATCAAGGCGGGAGCCGCTGCGGTGGGGCTGGGAAGTAAATTGATCTCGAAACAGGCAATGGTGAAAAAGGATTACTCTGGTATCCAGGCTAAAATCGCTGACTGTGTCCGCTGGGTGCAGGCAGCGCGCGGTGTACCGGTTTTGCTTGGGGTTGAATATATCGGATTGAATGCGAGAAAAGTATCACCTGAGGAATTGAGCAGCTGGTACGAGAAGGTTTTCGGCTTAATTCGTAAGGAGGGGAAAAACTCCTTCTTTTTGTCCGGGCAAGGTGCGGGGCGGATCGAATTTCCGAAAGAAGCCATGGATGCCCCTTTGCATATTGCCATCCGGGTTTCTGATTTCGAGGCTGCCACTTCCTGGCTTCAAAACGAGGGGATTGCGCTCACGAAGGTGTCGATCCAGTCGGAAGAAAAATCCGCATACCTCGATCTACCCGATCCAGAGGGCAACCTGGTTCACCTGCTCTGGCATCGAAGAGAGAATTGACATTTTGCACACCAGATAGCTGAAACGAGACGATTATTCAGAGTAAACCGTAAAACAAGGCCCTGAATAAGATTGACATACCTGCCGGGTAGATAGAGATGTTTGTAAAAAGTCTTTCCTAAAAAACGCTCGTTTTCATATCTCAAAGCGTTATTTCCATTGTGGACAGTGAAGAAGAAACCCAGGACATGTTGAAGGGTGTTAGCCGCTAGATGGCGAGAAGGAACTGAGATGGTAGAAAGCAGATGGTCTGTCGAAAAGGCGCAGCAGTGGTACGCCGCGCAGCCCTGGTTGGTGGGGTGCAACTTTATCCCCAGCACCGCCATCAACCAACTGGAGATGTGGCAGGCGGATAGTTTCGATCCAGAGACGATCGGGCGTGAACTCGGTTGGGCGCACAACTTGGGATTCAACTCAGTGAGGGTGTACCTGCACGATCTGCTCTGGCTCCAGGATTCGCAAGGGTTCTGCAACCGTATCCGCCGCTACCTGGATATTGCCGGGCGATATCAGATCACTACGCTATTTGTGCTGTTCGATGATTGCTGGCATGATCACCCGCAGTTGGGAAGACAACCGGACCCTGCACCCGGATTGCATAATTCCGGTTGGGTGCGTTCGCCTGGATTGAAGGCGATTCGGGATGAACAAAATTGGGGCAGGCTTGAGGAATATGTCACCGGTGCCGTCAGTGCCTTTGGGCAGGATGAGCGGGTACTCCTGTGGGACCTTTACAACGAACCAGGAAATGGCTTCCTGGTCTCTCCCAAGCTGCCGCGCCTGGTCCAGATAGCCACCTTGATCTCCCTGCGGACTTGCTACCTGGTCATGCCCGTACCGGCAACAAAACTGCTCCAGAAGGCTTTTACATGGGCCAGGCAGGCAGCACCCAGGCAACCGCTTACCACAGCCACCTGGTATCTGACGAGTCGCCTGGAGAACCGCTTGAACCGGGCTGCCGTCGAACTTAGCGATGTGATCACGTTCCATTCTTACTTCAACTTGGAAGCTACAAGAGGTATTTTTTCCCAATTACAGACGGCAGGTAGACCGCTGATCTGCACCGAATACCTGGCGCGCGGCGGAGGTTCGAATTTCAAGAGCCACCTGCCTTTCTTTAAGGAACACAAGATAGGCGCTTACAACTGGGGATTGGTAGCTGGCAAGACCCAGACCTATTATTCCTGGGGGGACTACTATCCCGCCGGGGAGGAACCGCCCCTGTGGCATCACGATATCCTGCGCCGGGATGGCTTGCCATTCCGGCAGGAAGAAGTGGAATTGATCCAGCAGATCATGCAACGCAACGGATAATAATCCAGTCAACATCAAAGTGAATCTTAAGCGAAAAGAGAATAAGCGATGGAGCATTTTGGGACTACCCAATCGAGCGGAAGCCCGATAAATGTCACGATAGCCAGAATCAGGTTTGAGCATCTCAGCGACGCGATTGGAATCGGGGTAGCTCGTCCACGGTTGTCCTGGCTGGTGCAAACCAGCGTGCCTGGTTGGATCCAGGCCGCCTACGAAATCGAAGCCTATACACCTGATGGTCAGCTTTTCAGTGGGACAAGCCGGATCGAATCCTCTGAATCGGTGTTGTTACCCTGGCCTTTTCCGCCGCTAGCATCGCGCCAACGTCTGTGGGTACGGGTGCGAACCTGGAGCACAGCCGGGCAGGTTTCTACATGGAGTGAGCTCTTTCCAGTCGAAGCCGCACTGCTGGATTCGAGCGACTGGAAAGCCAATTTCATCACCCCGGACTGGGAGGAAGATGTTACCCAACCTCAGCCTGGTCCGCTGCTGCGGAAGGATTTCGACCTGCGCGCGCAGGTGAAAAAGGCGCGGCTTTACATTACTGCCCTGGGACTGTACCAGGCTTATTTAAATGGCGTTGTGGTTGGCGATCATGTAATGGCTCCCGGTTGGACCAGCTATCATCACCGCCTGCGCTACCAGATGTTCAATGTGACTGATCTTTTGCGCGCCGGTCCCAACGCCCTAGGCGCCATGCTGGGCGATGGCTGGTTCAGAGGGCGGCTGGGCTTCGGGGGTGGCACGTCGAATATTTACGGCGACCGGCTGGCGCTTCTGGCACAGCTCGAGGTGGAGTACGCCGGCGGTATGACCGAATGCATCAAGACAGATGAAGCATGGCGGGCCGCAACCGGACCCATCCTGTTCAATGATATTTACGATGGCGAGATTTGCGATTCTCGTCTGGAAAAGCCCGGCTGGTCAAAACCGGGTTTTAACGACAGTACCTGGGCAGGCGTCAAGAAAATTGATTGGAATCTGGCAACCCTCTTTGCACCCCTGGGGCCGCCAGTGCGCGCCACCGAGTTGGTCACACCTATTGCCATCAGCACCTCACCCTCCGGCCGAACATTGGTTGACTTTGGACAGAACCTGGTGGGCCGCTTGCGCATCTCGGTGCAAGGGCCGGCCGGGCAGATGATCACCTTGCGGCACGCCGAGGTCCTGGAACACGGTGAGCTGGGCACGCGCCCCTTACGCCACGCCAAAGCCACCGATTGCTACATTCTCAATGGCGCAGGGGTGGAAACTTGGGAGCCACGTTTCACCTTCCATGGCTTCCGTTATGCCGAAGTGGAGGGCTGGCCGGGCGAGATGAAAATCGAAGATCTGCGTGCCGTGGTCTGCCATTCGGCTTTGGAACGTACTGGCTGGTTTGCATGCTCGGATCCGTTGATCAACCGGCTGCATGAAAACACCCTCTGGAGCATGCGCGGTAATTTCCTGGATATTCCTACCGACTGCCCACAGCGCGACGAGCGCCTGGGCTGGACCGGCGATATCGAGGTTTTCTCGCCCACTGCTTCCTTTCTTTACGATTCAGCCGGGTTCCTGACCTCCTGGCTGCGCGACCTGTCCGCCGAGCAGAAAGAATATGGAGGGGTGCCCTATGTGATACCCAACGTTTTACCAGGCAAGAATCCACCCGCAGCCGCCTGGGGTGACGCGGCCACTGTGATCCCCTGGGTACTGTACCAGCGCTTTGGAGATACACAGGTGCTGGCAGACCAGTTTGAGAGTATGCGCGTCTGGGTAGACTTGCTGACCTCCATCGCTGGAGAGAGCCGCTTGTGGGATAAGGGTTTCCAGTTAGGCGACTGGCTGGACCCTGCCGCCCCGCCGGACAACCCGGCCGCTGCCCGCACACATGGTTTTATCGTCGCCACGGCCTATTTTGCCCGCTCCTCTGAACTTGTTGGGCTGGCGGCCGGGGTGCTGGGGAAAACGCGGGAGGAAGTGACCTATCGGGAACTGGCCCGCGAGGTGCGTGAAGCTTTCAACCGCGAATATGTCAGCCCGACCGGGCGGTTGTTAAGTGACTCCTCCACGGCTTACGCCCTGGCCCTGCAGTTTTCGCTGCTACCCACACAAGCCCAGCGCCAGCATGCCGGCAAGCGGCTGGCTGCCCTGGCCCGCGCCAATGGATTCCGCATCAGCACGGGCTTTGTTGGCACACCGCTGATCTGCGACGCGTTGTGCAGCGTGGGCTTGCAGGAGGTGGCTTTCCGGCTGCTGACCGCACGCGAAGACCCCTCCTGGCTTTACCCGGTAACCATGGGCGCCACCACCATCTGGGAGCGTTGGGACAGCATGCTGCCGGATGGCTCAATCAACCCCGGCGAGATGACCTCCTTCAACCATTACGCCCTGGGCGCAGTGTCCGATTGGATGCACCGCACCATTGGTGGGCTGGGCCCGGCTGCACCGGGCTACCGCCGGTTGGAAATCAATCCACAGCCGGGTGGCGGCCTAACCTGGGCCAATGCAAAACACATTACCCCTTACGGCCCGGCCGCATGCGCATGGAATATAGCAGGCGAGCAGATCACCGTTGAGGTCGAGGTTCCCCCGAACACATCCGCACTGGTCCATTTGCCGGGTAAACCGGAGGGTGAGGCTCTGGAAGTCGGTTCCGGTAAGCATTCCTGGAACTATGCGTACCGCGATCAACGAGCCAGGCGTCTTCGGCTGACTGTAGACAGCACAATGGGTGAGATCATCGATGATAATGAGGCGCTGCCGCTGGTGCTGGCCGCCATCCGCAAGTACGGAACCGAAGTGACTGACCGCATGATGACCCAGGAGCATCTTCAAGTCCACCAGGCTGTATCGTTTATGCCCCAGGGTTCTGAAATCATTGCCAGTGTTGCTGAAGCGTTGGCATCCCTGAACCGTTAGAGCTTTCCGATCACTCCACAAACTGGAAAACTGCGCCCCGGGAATGTCATCTCCGAGACGCAGTTTTCCGGAAGGAACCGAGAGAGGAGTAACGAGAATGTCGAACCACCTGGAAGGGGTGCTCGCAGGTAATGAAGACAATTACCTCCTGCCGTTTTTCTGGCAGCGCGGCGAAGAAGAAAGCGTGATCCGCGAAGAAATGGCGCATGCATATGACTCGGGCATTCGCGCCGTTTGCGTTGAAGCCCGCCCGCACCCCGATTTTCTCGGACCGCGTTAGTGGCGAGATTTCGAGTGTAGCGTTTCAAAGCCCGTGAGACAGATTAGGGGCTAAAACTAAGGTGTACTTTCTCGGCTGGATATTTGATGGCCAGATTCAAAAATCCCTTCATGAAGGGATTTTTGCTGTTTAGGTGGGCCCGGCAGGAGTCGGACCTGCGACCAAGCGATTATGAGTCTACTGGTCATTTTTCCATAGCTTCCACTCTCGTATATTACCCCCATATTCGGGGGGTTGCTTTTAGGCTACCGCACCAGATATGGGGGTGGGCTTCTTTTGGGGCCTTTTTGGGCCAAAAACGGCTGCAACCCTACTGCAAGTCATTAGTGAGCGGCGTCACAATCTCTTCGATGTTATCAGCCGCTGCATCCTGAGAATGGGTCATTACATGCCCGTAAATGTCAGTGGTAACACTCGCCTTGGAGTGCCCCGCCCTTCTCTGCACCGTGTTGACCGGTGTGCCGATACCCAGCAGGAACGAGATCGAAGTGTGGCGCAGATCGTGGAAGCGGATGTCCGGCAGGCCTGCTCCTTGGAGGATACGTTTGAACTCGCGGGAGACCTTAGTCTGGTCGATGTAGGTGCCGATGCTGGTCGTGAAGATCATGCCGTTTTCCTTCCATCGATCACCAGCCAGAGCCTTTTGGGCCTCCTGACGCTGGCGATGCGCTTCCAGGGATGTCAGGCCAATCTTTCCAAGCTTGATTTGGCGGCGTCCGGATTTGGTCTTTGTCGGTGTCAGGGCTGACCCGCCATAGCTTACTGGCTGGAGCTGGCGCTCGACACGCAGACTGCCTTTTTCCCAATCCATATCCGACCACATCAATCCGAGAATTTCACCTTTGCGCATGCTGGTGGTCAGAGCCAAGAAGAAGAGGGCCTCGTAGCGAGAGCCCTTGGCTGAGGTCATGAACTGGCGGGCTTGCTCCTCGGTGAAAATGTGGAATTCCTGCGTCTCCACCTTTGGCCGCTCGACGGCATCCATGGGGTTGTGGCCGATCAGGCCTTCCTTGACCGCTTGTTTGAGAGCGCAGTGCAGGGTCACGTGGACCAGCTGGATGGTGCGGGCACCTTTGCCTTCTGCCTGCATCCGCAGATAGAGCTGGCGGATATGAGCAGGGAGAATGTTTTGGAGCCTCATTTTTCCAATCACAGGTTGGATGTACAGTTCCGAGTACCGGCGATAATTTCGTGCCGTACTTGGTCTGATGGAAATATCTTTGCCAGTGAGCCAGCTTTCCATGAAGCGCTCCAGGGTAATCTGCGTGCCATCAAAGGTCAGGCCATACTCGATCTTGTCCAGTGTCTGCTTGACCCAATCTCGGCATTCCCGCTGAGTCTTGGCATATTTCGTGATGCGTCTGCCGCTCAGGCTGACCTGGGCGCACCACCGGCCATCCTTGCGCTGGTAGATGCAGCCTTCGTTGTTGCCTCGCTTTCTAGCCATATTGATTCCTCCTTTCTGGTTCTACGGAAATCCAGGATGGAGGAACGAGTGGAACTTGTGCTATTCGATTGGAAAGGTTCTGATTCGGGGCAAGCAGATTGTACCTGATAAAAGCCGTGACCTGCTGACCACCTATAAAAAACTGAATGTCATTATCGTAATTACTTTCAGCGTGGACGGAGACTGAATGGGTTTTCATT
>CAIQQN010000228.1 GCA_903873975.1 uncultured Anaerolineales bacterium | reverse complement strand
CAGCACCCGCTGCCCGGCTTCTGGTAATTTCCACAGACTGGTATATAGATCTTCACGGCTAGACCAGAGACAAGCCAGTGCCACCGTCCCGAGATACAGCGTGGAGAAGGCGCGTGTTTGGGCCACAGACTGCTCCTGGCCGGAAGGCAGGATGATGTTGAGTGTGCCCATCTTTGCCAGTGGCATGTCGCCGTAGCAGGAGAGCGTCAACAGGTCGCCACGATGATCAGAGAGGAAAGCCTGGCAAGCCCGCAGAGTCTCGGTGGTCTCGCCTGAGCGGCTGACCGCCACCAGCAGGGTTTTCCCGGAGATGTAGGATGACTTCGGATAAAGCCACAACTCCGAGGCTGGGAAAGCCCGGCAGAGTTGACCGGTCAACTCCTGGGTCAGAGATGCAGCAGCCAGGGCCAGGTAATATGTCGAGCCGCAGCCAGTGTAAATGACCTGGTCAAAATGCCTTCCACCCAGATCCAGGATCGCCAGGCGTTCGGCGGCCAGCACCTGCAGCGCGGCGGACCAGGCTTCGGGTTGGGAGAGGATCTCCTGTTGGGTGTAGAAACCTTTAGCAATGTCCATCTGTTATCACCCGTAGTTGAATAAGATGCGTTGAGCGTTGCGGAAATAGACTTTCTCCAGCACCTCGTCCGGCAAATACAAGCCGTGGACGTGCCAGCGTCCCTGCATCGGGAGGGGGGCAGCGTTATAGTTGAAATATTCGTCGCCGGATTCCAGAAAGCGATAAATGACGCGGTAGGCTTCCGGGTAAGGGCCCATGTCCGAGCCGAAAAGGATCCGGTCGGCATATTTGAGGAAGAAGCGCCGGGCAGTGAACGGCTGGCGACCAAGCTCGCCAAGGCGGGCAGAGATGTCGACGAAGAAGTTAGGGCAGCGCTCGAGGAGTGCCCCCACCCATCCCAGGTCCTCAGCGTAGCATCCAACGTGTGCGCCGATGAAGATTGTATGCGGGTGACAGGTGACCAAGTTCGCCAGGCAGTTCACAATGTGCAAGAAGGGCGGGAAGGGCGGGCTGGTGAAAGCCCAGTCCGGGTGGTTTCCGAGCTCCTCCCAGCGTTCGTTAGTCTCGTCGATCGGGTCGAAGAAGGCCACCGGGTCAGCCACGTGGATAATAACCGGCAGCCCGAGTTCTCCTGCCGTTTCCCAGATTGGGATCAGGCGGGGATCATCCACATCCACCAGGCTTCCGGTTTGGTCTTTGACGTGCAGACCGAGGGCTTTCCAGATCTTCAGGCCTTCTGCGCCGCGTTCCTTCTGGAACCGCAACCTGGCGGCTGCCCATTCGGGGAAAGCATTGCCCTTCTCCGGCCATTGCGCCCAGTCCACGCCGCCGAAGACCAGGAAGCGCTCCGGAGCAGGTTGTTTGAAATGGTCAAGGTGGGCGTTGAGCAGGTGCTCGCCCCAGCCACCGTCCAGGTCAACATAGCGGAGGATGCCGGCCTGGTCGAGCAGGTCGAGCAAAAGGGGCAGGGGCTTCTGATCCCAACCGCCGCCGAAGTCTTCACCCAAGTGATTATGAGCGTCGAAGGCCGGGAAGCGTGGTTTCTCGACCAGCGTAGTTTTGGTGACCAGTTTGGATTGGGGATGGAAGTTTTCGAGTTCCATAGGGCTTCCTAAACACAAAGGGCACAAAGATTCACAAAGGAATTAAGAGAGCACGACATGGAGGCCGCGCTGCTGGACGATGTCAAGGAAATCTTGAGGCGTTTGTTTATCCGTAATAATGGTATGGATGCCCTCCAGCGGCGCCAGCAAAACTGTGGCGGCCCGACCGAACTTGGTGTGGTCGGCGACCACAATAATTTCCTGCCCAGCTTTCAGGATGGCACGATCGGTCATTGTTTCGGGCAGGTACTCGTGGGTCAGGCCATGTTCCAGGCTGATGGAGCGCGTCCCGATGAACACTTTGTCAGCACGTACTTCGGCCAGAGCCTGTTCGGTTATGTGACCAATAAATGAAAGCTCGCTATCGCGCAACATCCCGCCCAGGCAGATAACGTTGATATTCTTCAATCCGGAGAAAACGTTGACCACCGGCAACGAGTTGGTGATAACTGTCAAGGTGGGACGCGACCGCAAGGCGCGTGCCACCTCGAGCACAGTGGTTCCTGAGCCGAGGAAGACCGTCTCACCGTCTCGAACAAGGGCAGCAGCAGCCTGGCCAATGCGAATCTTTTCGTCCGATTGTTCGTTTTGCCGCTGGAGGATGGGGGATTCCGGCGGTGTATCGGTCAGGGCAATGGCACCACCGTGGACGCGCTGGATTTTGCCCTCACTGGCCAGGTTTTCCAGATCACGCCGGGCGGTAGCTTCGCTGACCGAGAAATTTTCACAGACCTCAGTAACACTGATACGCTGGCTTCGGTGAATTAATTGAAGAATCTGGTTTTGACGTTCGAGGCTGGAAATGGCATTGTTCATAGTAATCGCTCACAATAAATCATTAACAATCATAAACAGTCATATTGTTGCGCGATTGATGAGCGGTTTCAAGTGACGAATGTCATGATTCCTTGGAATTCTCAAATCTTGTCCCATATAAACAAGAAATCCGCCTTCAAAGCGGATTTCTGGGTGCTCACGAGCGGCCTTGAAAACCACCTCGACAGGGAACCTGAGACTAAGCGGCTAAAAGGGAAATACTACGTACTACACTCTTTATCACAGATTATTCGGTGAGTTCCACAGCTCGGAAGATTTTTTCATCTATATCGCCATTAGCCTGGGCCGGTACTGCAGGGCTTCGGCCAGGTGAGGTGTTTGAATACTTTCACTCCCGGCCAGGTCGGCAATTGTGCGAGCCAGTTTCAGGACCCGGTGATAGGCGCGGGCCGACAACTGCAACTGGTTCATGGCCGTCTTCATCAGGGCCTGGCCGGTTTCGTCGAGAACGCAGAACTTGCGCACGTCGGCGGGACGCATGTCGGCATTGCACATAACATGGGTCCCAATCCCGTTATCGAACCGGACCCGTTGACGGTCGCGCGCCACTTCGACCCGTTCCCTTACGGAGGCAGATGACTCTCCCAGCCGCTTTTCCGACAGTTTTTCGTACTCGACGCGTGGCACCTCCACGTGGATATCGATCCGGTCCAGTAGCGGACCCGAAATACGTTTCTGGTATTTGGTTACGATCATGTTCGAACAGGTGCAGGGCTTGACCGGGTCGCCGTAATAACCGCACGGGCATGGATTCATCGCGCCGACCAATTGGAAACTGGCAGGGAAGGTCAGCGAGCCTTGCGCCCGGCTGATAGTCACGACTTTATCCTCCAGCGGTTGGCGCAGGACTTCCAGTACGCGCATGCCGAATTCGGGCAGTTCGTCCAGGAAGAGAACGCCGTGATGAGCGAGTGAGATTTCCCCCGGATGCGGCCAATTGCCACCGCCCACCAGACCGGCGTGGCTGATGGTGTGGTGAGGGGCGCGGAATGGACGGTTGCGCAGCAACGGTGTTTCGGGCGGGAGTTGATCAGCCACGGAATAAATGCGGGTCACATCCAGCGCCTCGTCAATGGACATTTTTGGCAGGATACCTGGCAGAGCGCGAGCCAGCAAGGTCTTGCCTGCTCCGGGCGGGCCTATCATCAATACGTTATGTCCTCCGGCGGCGGCCACTTCGAGGGCGCGCTTGACATGTTCCTGGCCCTTGACTTCGCCGAAATCGGTCGGAGGAAAAAGCGGGGCGTCTGCCACTTCGAGGCGGGTGTAGGCCGGAACAAGCTTTCGCCCCGCCAGGTGGTTGTAGAGAACTGCCAGTGAAGAAACGGGGATTACCTCCAAGTCGGGGATGAGAGCGGCTTCGGCGGCATCCGCTTCCGGAACCACGATCCGCTTGAATCCGGCCTGGCGGGCAGTGGCAGCCATCGGAAGCACCCCGCGGGCGTGGCGGACAGTTCCATCCAGCGAGAGTTCACCCACCACCATTATCCCTTCGGCAACTTCGGGAGGCAACATGCCGGTATAGATCAGCACACCCACGGCGATGGGCAGGTCATAGGCGGGGCCTTCCTTGCGGACCGAGGCCGGAGCCAGGTTGACCACCAGCCGCTTGCGCGGGAAGGATACCCCGGCGTTTCGAACCGCGGCCTGAACCCGTTCACGGCTCTCCTGGATGGCGGCATCCGGCAAGCCAACGATGGTCATGCCGGGGAAGCCGGAAGTATAGTCCACTTCCACTTCGACCACCACGCCATCCAGGCCGATCACAGCACAGGAATAGACACGCGCAAGCATGGGTGTAGTATAGATAAAAATTGGGGTAAAGTCAACAGATGAAAATCCGCCAAATCTGGTGAACTGTGTTTTTTGCGAGCAGCGGAGTCACTATCCGCGTTTCGTCAGGGCAGGTCGAAGCACCTGACCGAATATCGGCTCAAGCTGTGGGTGATCGGCTGCAGGATCGGGTTGGGTTACTCCCACGATTGCAGTTTGGTAACGCTCGGTGCAGAATGACTGATGGACCTATGGTTGGTTTATGCCGGCTCTAGCTCGCTCCATCTATCAAAATAGGCTATTTCCTTTAAATCTTTTCTGATACGCTGGCTCAATCTTTCCTTGGCCGCTTCATCGTAGGAAGCTTCAAGCGGATACGCCAGCGGGGTAGCAATTACAACACGAACATCGTCTGGTATATGTAATATCCTTTTTACCTCACCCTCATTGAAAGCTGCCATCGGATGCGTCACGAGACCAAGGTCGGTCGCCGCTAACAACATATTTGCCACAGCCATGCCGATATCAAAAAGATAGTATTCCTTACCATCGTGCATCACATCGTCGCCTGGTCTGGCACAAATGATGATAATAGCCGGCGCCTGTTTAATCATGAGGTTTGATTCGGCAAAGGCGTGGGCTAGAACCTCCACCGCTTTCTTACCTTGGACGATAATAAAACGCCACGGCTGCATATTTCGTGCTGAGGCAGCTAGACGAGCGGCTTCCAGAATAGTATTGATCTTCTCCGGTTCTATTTTTCGTCCAGATAAATGGGTCTTTAGACTACACCTCTTGCGAATGACTTCTAGTGTTTCCATTTTTTCTCCTTCAGTGGATTATTTTTCAGGGCAAATGCGATCAAGGCCCAGTAATTGTAAAAGCCCTTGACATGAAGGTTCGTTTCCATGTATTACATCCGTTCATAAAAAAAACGAAACCTGTTTGGGAGATATGACCCGCGGCAGAACCGGGTGACATGAACGAGGGATACCATCCATCAAACGAACTTCCGGTCCCATCATCACTACAAGGACTGGTCAACGGAAACTGGGAATTCTCGATGATCTGTGGAACCGTCCAGTCCTGACGATCGAGGCTGGTTGCGGTAGAAAAGGACCAGGCCGCCTGATCACCTTGTAATTTACATACGAAGGTCATCATGTACAAGCCAAACGTGTCGTTATAACTGATCTGGGCCATGTTCTGCTGGAGGCATCCAGCCGAGGGTAACACTCCGCTGTCCAATCCCCCAATCCCAGGCTCACTGAAGGCACCGTTATACCATTTTAAGAAATTGAGCTTGCCGCTGACGCCGAGTCTGGCACGCGCAACCCGAATTAAACCATCCCCTCGCGGACCTGCGAAGAGGTATGTGACGTAGAGGTATTTTTTATCCACAAAAGCGCTCGGAAGCGCATCACCCATATGTACGGGATTGGTCTCAGCTACAGTCGGTTCAGACGTAGATCCTTTGAGAACGGGATACCGTTCTGGTCCACCCAATTCGCTGTCCACTGGCTGAGGCCAGGTCTTCCCATTATCCGGTGATCGGGCAAATCCGACCGTGGCGTAGAAATAATGTTGCGTGACTCCTCCAGGGCAATGGTTTTCGGCCTCGTAAATCATGATCAGGTTTCCAGCCGGCCGCGTCGGATCCTGCATAACGGATCCCGGAGATGCATAATTCAGGTCAAACTCGGGGTCAAAGGAGGACTTGCAGGTGGTGAGGGAATAGGGAGCCGTCATCACCGGTGATGAATATCCCACAGCAAATGTGAAAGTTTTCAGGTCCTTTGTTTCCAGCACCACCGGACCACTCTGTCCTTTCCCATTGCGCATGTCTGCAACAAAGACGAGGTACGGATCAGAGCCGGGTACCGACGGTATGATGGTTATGTGCTCATCAGGAACTACACCCAGACCTGGAGGGTACACAAGCGCCTGGTCAGGTCCCACAGAAAATGTAATGTTCTGGAGGGTAGGCGTCGGCGGCACTGTTTCGGTGGTTGTTTGGGTAGCCTGTTTTGGTGATTCTTGAGTGGGTGAAGCCGTATTAATATCAGTCACCGCTTCAGTGACAAGCATTTCAATCGTGGTAACGGAGGTCGATTCCCCGGCAGGAGTCGGTGCGATGGGCAGGTTGCAGCCAATTAATAACCCAACCGCCAGAATAATGCTAAAAAAAGCGATGCCGCGATAATGTTTTCGCGAAACCATATTTCCTCCTACCATCATTGACTGGATGATCCGTGAATGTCATGGTCTTTTGCGGAAGAAAATCGAACATGAATTCTGATCCAAGCCATCTTCTTATGGTGATTGCGGTAATTCTAGCAGCCAAGCCACTAATCTTGGATACCTCTTTCTCGGCGGAATCGCTGGTTTCAGCATGCTCAACTTGATTTATTGTCTCTATTCATCCTTTCCATATCGTATCATTTCTGGCAAATCACTGCTCTCGGGTGCGGCGGAGCTCAAGGATTCGCGGCAGGAAATTTGCGTTTAATATTCACTAATTTTGGTTGCGCGTTGCACACAGGTCGCCCACATCTGCACGTAATCGTGGGCGGAACGAAACAGAGGGGCAAGATCATCAGCAGTCAGACCGCAGTTGCGCAGGTCCTGCAGAAAATCTGGCAGCATCCCATAATGAGCCATCCCATCCAGGTTGATGTCAAAATCCCGATGCGCTCCTGCCGTGGACCGGACCAGCGGGCGGTTATCTCCTTGCATCTGCTCCCACTTTTCCCAAATGGCGTTGACTCTTGCTACAAGTCTCAAAGTATGGTCGTCGTGATACTGCCCCGGCCCAATCATTCCCTTACGTGAGAAGTATCCTGCCCTTTTTTCTTTCGGCCAACCAGCAAGTTCATCATCATCTGCTGATTTATCCTCGTCGGCAGCCCACAACCCCTCGGTCATGCGGTCAACCCAGGGCTGATCCTGGTGCGCCTCGATCGCCTCCAAAAACTGGTGCAGGTTGGGCTCTGGGAAATCGCTGGGGAGATGCGGTTGAACCGTCGGGTTGAAACCGGCCTTATATTGGGCAATGGCCTGCCAGATTCTACCCTCTTCCTCATCATAACCACTGGTCCCGCTCGGGTCGAACCGGTACCAGCGATGATCGCGCAGCGGTGTGTTGTAGGCTACCCCATTGATCTGTCGGTCAATTTCAGCGCGGCGGTCCATTTCGCGGTGGGCATCGCGATGGGTGCCGAAAGCCGCGAAGGAGCCGAACCGTGGCCCGGGCAATGCAGCCGCCCCGTTGATGTCAGTACCGATCGCCACACCACGGCCGTCCATTTTGTTCACAGCGTAGAGGAAAGCTTGAGCCCAGGAGGTACTGGATCCAGCACACGGCTGCGGTATTTTAGCAGCCAGGTCGGGCAGGCAGCGGCGCAGTCCGGCGATATCCCCTTGGTTGATGATCGGTGCAACCACTCCCCCCAGACGGCTGATGCGCTTGATCTGATCTTCGCGCTTTCCGGCTTCATGGGCTACCTTGTGGACATCGCTCGTACCATAAGCTTCCTTCTCTTGATGGTCAAATTCAACCTCACCGCTGAATAGCAGGTCACGGAACCAGGTATGGGAACAGATCACAGGGTAATGGTGCGCTTCTGCCAGAGCCAGCGCAGCATCCGTGGATTTTTCCGACATGTGATCGACATCGATGATCATTCCCCGGACCATCAACTCCTCCAGGATGATGGTTCCGTATCGATTGAGGCCGAGCGTGTTGGCGTGGCCTCCCTTGAGCTTGGGCGCCTCGATTGCTTCAAACAGGTTGCGGATGCCGGGAATTTGGTCGATGAGTGTGCCGCGGTGCATAGCATGGAGACGGTGTCCGGAAATGATCGCTGTGCGTTTGAGATCTTCGACTGCGTCTTCGCTGTCCTTATCCAGCCGGTAACGCACCCCTGTATCCCAACGATCCTCCACAGACCAGCGTTCGCCGGTCACGAATAAATTCAGCATCTCCAATAATCGCATGTATATTGCTGTACCGCCGAAGGCATTGTTGGTCAGATGGATGGGCGTCACCTGGCGCACCCCCAGCCCATACAACCAATCCAGTTCCTGGGAGATCAAATGGTGGGCCTGGGCGAGATTACCATGGCTCAGTTTATCCAAATCGTCGAAACTGTGCCAGTTGCCCAACGAGTCCACCTCGACGCCCAGGATGACCGCCAGGTGGTTTTGGGCAATTATTTTGTGAGCCTCTTCCGGTGAATAGGCGATTTGCAGCCAGCCCTTACCTGGGCCACCGCTTTGTACCTCGATGAAGGCAGCCATCTCTTTCATGGCCGCAATTTGCACCTTAATAGAGCTCTTGTCATCGTGAGGCAGAATCGGGCTGGTCTTGATTGCCAGCAGCTCATTATTTACCGCCAAACAGGTCACCAGGCGTAATCCGCCTTGGTAAGCGCGATACAGCCAGTCGATATAAACTTGCTGGTGGACGAGGGTGGTAAATCTTGGCCAGATAATGAACTCCGGCCAGCCTCCTCCGGCCGGGTGGCCAAATTCCGGATTGACGTTGATCAAGCCCCCATGGATCGGCTCGCAGGAACTGAGGGCAAACTCCATGCCCTCTGGACCAGGGTGCTCAGGATCATAGGGCTTACCCCAGAACGCATTACCGCCAAAGGCCAGATGGGCCATCAAATGGGCATGCAAGTCGGCAAATCCCCATAAAGCTGTGCCGGGGTCAGCTTCCCAATAGTCACCCCCCAAAGGAACCCGGGGAGAAGAGGTAGAGCGTGGTTTATTTGCGGACATGTTTTTCCTCCTGGTGTGCTTATACAATCGTCAATATATGTGCTTGGGGTGGCACTCCCATTAAGATTACCTACCGCCGGGATAGCGGGATTCCAGTTCATGGTAGCATATTATTTGACAAATTGCCTAGGAATGTAGCCATGAGCAACTGAGAACGCTTCTATAGGTCCCTGAAATTTCTACCTTTTATTAACTAATCTGGTTCGGCAGGAATTATTTTTCCTTAATTTATTATCGCACTATTTTGCACAGTTTGTTCATAGACTTTAGCAATTGACGGGAATGTCAAGATAATAAACCCCGCCGGGTTAGGGTGGGGTGGAATAGGGAGCTGGTATCCAATCAATTTCAAGGTCGGCTTTCTTAGCCAAAATAATGGGGATTGAGAAGTACCCGGCTTTTTGTACAGAACGTAAATATGTTGTCACTATTTTGCCAGCTCGGACCGCATTTATATGCAACCTTTTACAAAAGGTAGGTGCAGCAACACATACCCCACCATTCCTAGAATAGCCATGATTATTAAAATAATCAAAGATATGTTAATTCTTTCCAATAGCCGAATTTGTTTTACCAGGCCTTTACTAATCTCCGTGTACAAATTTGAAATCGGTTGCTGTTCTTCTTTATTCAACATATTATTGTCAGCCATTGTTTATCCTTTCACTTGTCAAATAAAAGGTTACTCGGTCATTGTTTATCCTGTCCTTGGTTCAGGGGAATTAAAAACGGGATGGAAAAATACCCGGCTTTTTATACAGAACGTAAATACGTTATACCCACCGGGGGCAACTATTTCGAGGGCGAACTTGATGTGTTCCTGGCACTTGACTTCGCCGATGTCTGTCAGAGAAAAAAGCGGGGCGTCATACTCCTTGCCGCGGATTTTACCTAATCAATGTGTGTGTTCACAAATTTATCGCCGGTAACCCTCCTGCTGGTTTGGCCATCTTCACTGCTCTCATAATTGCCTGCGCCAGCGCTTCGGCGGCGTAGGCGCCCACGATGCTCACGTCCGCTTTCTTCTGACCGGTGGCGAGGGCGAAGATCGTGTCGCCATCCAGCATGGTGTGCGCCGGACGGACTGTGCGTGCCAGCCCATCGTGTGCCATCTGTGCCACTTTGGTGGCTTGGGCCTTGTCGAACCGGGCATTGGTTGCTACCACAGCGATGACGGTGTTGCCGCCGGTGGCGAGGCTCAAAATCGTCCGTCCGGCGAGAGTCTGCATCACCTTCTGTGTATCGGCGAATTGACCGGAACCGCCAAATTTCACAGGGCCAAGTTTGGCAGGCCGCGCCCCGGCGATGATCTGGCCCGTGGCCGGATCCAGCACGTCGCCGAAGGCGTTGACCGCCACGATCGCGCCGACCACCACGCCGCCGCCAATCTCGATGCTGGCAGTGCCGAGGCCGGATTTCATTGCCCCGGCCATGCCAAAGATTTTTCCTACAGAGGCCCCGGGTCCCGCGCCGGCGTTGCCCTCGATTACTGGTCCAGCTTGTGCGGCGGAAATGGCGGCGTAACCCATTTCAGGGTCCGGGTGGCGGGCCGATTTTCCCAGACCCAGGTCAAAGAGGATGGCCGCCGGGACAATCGGGACGCGGGTCGCGCCCAGTCCATATCCAATTTTCTGCTCGGCCAGGTATTTCATCACCCCCGAAGCCGCGTCCAGTCCGAAGGCCGAGCCGCCCGCCAGCACCACCGCGTGGACCTTGTCCACCAGGTTAATGGGATTCAGCAGGTCGGTTTCGCGCGTGCCGGGGGCGCTGCCGCGCACATCCACCCCGCCGACTGCCCCCTTGCGGCAGAGAATGACCGTGCAGCCGGTGAGAGCCTCATCGTCCTGGGCCTGGCCGACTTCTATCCCCGGGATGTCGGTAATGGCGTTGTTGTGTTTCATGGGTTTACTTAAGGCTGTGGATCAATTCAAGGAATTCATTCCACTCTTCTTTGAAAAAGTGGAGGGTGACATTGTTGAGTTCCAGGTGATAGGTGGTTTCACCGTCGGGTTCATCGGCTCTCCAGGCCAGGTAGCTCTCGGTCTCGGCCAGGGTTTCGGTCTTGGGTTCGGGGGTAGTTTTGGGCATCTAAAATCTCCTTTTCGATATTCTCATTATACGGACTTCTTGACCAAAATGCACATCCAATTATGATGCTACCTGGCTTTCTTGGTGTCTTTGAAACCTGGTGGCTCTGCCTTTGACATATCCGGTTTCACGCCCCGGCGCTTCCGCCACCAGAGGCGGGTTTTCCGGAGCCATTTCGGCACATGCGGAGGCAGGAGGGTGTCTTCTTCCGGCGGCCAGGGGTCTCTATCCAGCAGTTTGCGCATGGTGTACCGGCCAATGAGTTGCAAGGTCGCCAGCAGAGGCGCGGCGATGATGATACCCAGGATGCCGATCAAATTGGCGGCGATGATGGCAGCAATCAGTACGAAGGCTGGATGGACTTTCAGATTACTGGCCATGACACGCGGGGCCACCAGGTTATCAAAGACCTGATCAATGACCAATGCAACAATAATGGCAACGACCGCATAAGCCAACGGTGAAAGCCCGAACGGGTTTCCCCCCTGGAAGTAAGTGACCAGACCGAGCACGATCCAGTTGATCGCCGGTCCGATGTACGGAAGGAAACTGGCAAACCCGGCGATGAGCGCCACCCCGATGGCGTAACGGACCCCCAGGATGCTCATCAAAACCATATAGGCGATCACCTTCGAAAAAAAGATGATGATCTGCCCGCGTAAGAACGCGTTCCAGATGTGTCCCAGTCTTTGACTCAGGCGGCGGATATCTTCAGCATAACCGGGGATATCCACATGGATGATACGAGTACGAAAACCACCGCTCTCCAGCAGGAAGAAGTACGAGACGACCACCACAAACGCCGTCCAGCCCAGTGTAGAGGCTGCGCTACCTGCCAGGGTCCCGACCAAGCCACCCATTTTTCCCAGGGCTGGTTCAATGTAGGAAAGGATCTGCTGGCCGATGGCCTGCCAGTCAAATGTGGAGAAGTCGAATCTGAACGGTCCAAGTTGATAAACTTTTTGCGAGAGGCTGTCGATAAAAACCGGTAACTGATTAGCGTAATTCTGAACGGCGGTGATCAAGTTCGTCACCTGCCCGACCAGGCCGACACCCCCCCAGGTCAGTAAGGCCAGCAGGATGAGAATAAATACCAGGTAGATGAGATTGACCGCCACCGCCCAGGAGAGAGGCGTTTTCTTGCTCATCAGCGAGGCCAGCGGCAATAAAAGATAGGCCAGGATGAACGCCATCAGTACCGGGCCGATGACGAATTTAAAGCGCACCAGCAAAGCACCCAGAATAACCACCAGTGTCAGAGTCACCACGAGCTTTGCCATGGCGCCCCAGCGCGGTGAGGCGGGAGGCTGTGTCTTTTCCATAATATATCTCCTTGGTTATATTCTATCGTCAAGAGAAGGATTTTACAACCGGGGAGCGCTTATAATTACCTCCATGCGCCACGCCAAGTATACCCTCATCCTCATTTTTTTCCTGTTGTCCTCCTGCGCCTCCATCCGGCCCGCCGAACAGATCACCGTCATTACCCACCCCGACGGACCTCTCTTTGTTGGCGATCAGGTCAGCTTTGAGGTTCTGGCCCCCGCCGTGACAGACGACAAAACAGGTAGCATCGAAGTAACATTCAACGGTCAGGAACTCGGTAGTGCCGGATTCGCTCCCTTTGGAATTGGCAGTCGCAACCAAGCCACCTTGTGGTGGGTCTGGGACACGCACGAACTGAAACCCGGCAGCTACACTCTGACTTTCACGCGTCTCCCTGACAACACCACCTGGACCGAATCCTTCCCGCTCCACCCGGCAGACCAGGTCCCTTCACCGGAACCTGACGCGCACTGGGTTTCAACCACCACTGTCTGCTGCAATCTCTACTACATCACCGGCACCGCTGCTGAACGCGACATCGCCACCCTCAGCCGGGAAGCCGACGAACAGTCAGCGGTTGTATCCACTCAAATGGGTACCAGCCTCAGCAAACGCATGGACATCGTTTTCATGTCGCGGGTTGTCGGTCATGGCGGTTTCACCGGGAGCAGTATTTACGTCTCTTACCTGGACGACAATTACATCGGCAACGATATGTCCATTTTGTTTCACCATGAATTTATCCACTTCTATGACAGTGAGCTGGGTGGCGATTATCTCCCAACCATGCTCCAGGAAGGACTTGCAGTCTATCTGACAGGTGGACACTTCAAACCTGAGCCACTCGGACCGCGCGCTGCGGCTTTACTTGACCTGGGCTCGTACATACCTCTCACCACCATTGCCGACGACTTCTATAACCAACAGCACGACATTGCCTATCTGGAAGCTGGGGCGCTGGTCAATTACCTGGTTGAAACCTATGGCTGGAATGCATTCAACGAATTCTACCGGACCATTCCTGCGCCGGAATCCCAGACGGTCTCTGCTGTGTTGGACACTGCCTTGGAAGACCACTTCGGTCTCTCTTTTGCAGACCTGGAAACTGCTTATCTTGCTTACCTGCAATCCCAACCCGTCACGCAGGATGAACGCTCCGACCTGCAACTGACGATCGCCTTTTTCGATACTGTCCGCCGCTATCAGGAGGCTCTCGACCCATCCGCCTACTTTCTGACCGCCTGGTTACCCGACGGTTCAGGTATGCGTCAACGCGGCATCGTGGCGGACTTCCTGCGCCATTCGGAAAGATGGGATAACCGGCTGCTTGAATCCCTTCTCATCCGCTCCAACAGAGAATTATTCAGTCGCGATTATATTAATTCAGAACGCACCTTGAGATGGACGAATTGGCTATTGAACATTATTACACCTTAGAAAAATATCAGGCGGCAATTGCTGCCACCTGATTCGGTTCTCGATCTGTTATCCAAGACAAGGATTTACGCACAACTCCCGCCAAGATACGGAACCAGGAAAGGAATTACTTTACACCATAGATTGAGTTGGTCAATGATCACGAAGAAGCCCACACAAGCACAGAGAATCACCAAGAATACGATTACGAATAGCAACCATATCGGGAACTTTTTCTTTACCGGAGCAGCCGCCATTGGCATCGGGCCAGCCGGGATTTTGCCGGAATAGGCCTGGACGGGAGAAGGTGTTGGAGCTGGAGCAGGCGTGCGGACAGCCGCAACCGTCTGGTTAGCCTTGGAAGAAGCGATAACCGTCGCGTTCGAATCGAAAGTGGCCTCATATATCATTACGATATTTTCACCAAATGAGACCGTGTCGCTCGGGTTCAGAACCTGCGGACCGGTGAGGCGGTGCCCATTGACGAATGAGCCATTGGTTGACCCTAGATCCTGGATCACGTAAGCGGAACCTTGCAGGCTCAGTTTAGCGTGTTTGCGCGAGACTTCAGCATCATTGATGGCGACGCCATTGCTCGCGTCACGTCCGATCAAGATTTCAGGTGCTTCAAGGGGATAGATCTTTCCGGTATTTGGTTCGGAGCGCATAACAAACTTGTATTGAGCAGCCATGTTTCCTCCTGAAAGAATCCTATTTATCGAAATCTGCTCTTAGTGTACAGAATATGGTTGAAAAAGTCAAATCGTCGTTGTCTCAGCTTTCGGCTTTGAATACTAGCAGTAGATTACCAAGAATGGTTATTGTGCTATATAATTAGTGCAAATAATCACCGATTCTCGGGTTTTGAGAAATCCTGCGGGGTGTATTTTAGAGAATCTAATTCTTGCGAAACATTGGGAAAAATGTATAATGGTGCAAGATATTAATTTATGGCAATCATTGTAAGCGGTCGGGAAGGTTTAGAGTGAAAACGCATACTGGGGTCTTACGCGATGCTCGTCATCGCTTGGAAAAAAACAACGTTCCTGTTGATGAACAGGAACGTCTACTTGAATTGTTGAACCTTTTACTGACCCTCATGGATGATAAGATGCTCCAGGATGAAACATTCTCCAGGCACCTTGTGGATGTGCTGGCTGATAAAGGGAATCTCCTAATACTGATTCAACGCCAGGCGGCAGAACTAGACGCTCTCAAGCGCATAACCGTGAACTTAACCTCCAGTCTGGACCTCCAAGTCGTGCTGGATGGCGTGGTCCAAGAAGCCATGCAACTGGTTAAAGACGCGCAGGATGCCCATATTTACTTTTTCCATGAAGAAAAGGTGGTCTTTGGCGCATCTTTAAAAAATGATGGCGAAAAGAATGTTCAAATCTCTCCACCGCGTCCTGATGGATTGACCAATGCTGTGGCTCGAGAGAAGAAGACCATTATCGTAGAAAATATAGAGCATCATCCCCTCTATAAGGGTACGCCAAAGAACTGGTGCGGTTCGATCATCGGTATTCCAATGATGATGGGTACTCGTGTTGTTGGTGTGATGAACCTGGGGCGTACAAGCGCAGGGGAATTCAACCCGTCCGAAATCCGCCTGCTAACCCTTTTGGCAGACCAGGCAGCCATTGCCATCATTAATGCCCGCTTACATGCAGCGGTTAGTCACCAGGCGCACAGTGATGAATTGACCAAACTGCCCAACCGCCGTGCACTGGATGAACGCCTTGATAAAACAATCATTCAATCAATCTATTCCGGGAATCCATTCAGCGCGGTCATGATGGATCTGGATGGTTTTAAACTAATCAACGATTCTTATGGTCACGAGGTTGGTGACGAAGTTCTGCAGCAAGTTGCCACTTCGATGGAACGGTCACTACGCTCGACTGACTTCCTGGCTCGATACGGCGGTGACGAATGGACTCTGGTTCTGCCTGAGACCAATCTAGCCCAAGCACAAGTGGTGACCCAGAAAATACAGAGCGGTCTACGGAATAACCCCATACACCTTCCTGATGGAAAGGTAACATATATAGGCGTCTCCGGGGGGATTGCTCTCTATCCTCAGCATGCGGATACTGCTCCGGGTTTGATCCGTGCCGCCGACGAGGCGCTCTATCGGGCAAAGAAGAGCAATCGAGGGCAATTCCTGGTGGCCCACAACGGCGATTCCTGACCTGCTCCTTCCTGAAGTAACCGGCACCTTCCAAGTGATGGGAGGGTAATAAAACCGGCAACAAGCGACAAGAAACGAGTACAATAGCGGCACACTCGTTTCCTGTTTTATTTTACCTATGCCAAACTTTATCCAGAGTTTCCAGGGTCGCGACATTGGTTATCTGCGTATCGTCGCCCGGTTGTGGGGGATTGAGTTGACCACGTCTGACAAAGATACAGTATTAAAGGAACTTGCCGCAGCGCTATATGACCAAAAACTAGTAACCGAGATTGTTGACTCGCTCCCCGCCGATGCCCTGTCAGCGCTTGAGACGCTGGCAAAAGCAGGCGGCAAGCTCCCCTGGGCAGCCTTTGCCCGCCGCTTTGGCGAAATCCGTGCAGCCGGCCCAGGCCGCCGCGACCGGGAACAGATTTACATGCACCCGGTCTCTGCCGCAGAAGTGCTCTTCTACCGGGCTTTGCTGGCAAGAGCATTTTTTGATATGCCTACCGGCGCGCAGGAATTTGCTTATATACCTGATGATCTAATTCCGTTGATTCACTACAAAGGATACAAAGAGCATAAAGTGGAAAAAGACATCGGCCTAGTATCCTTTACGCCCTTAGTGGGTAGAAAGGGAGATGAACCACTTGGACGTCCGGCTTCGCCGAAGGAACGCGAACATCCTCTCCCGGCTTCCGACCGCCTCCTCGATGACGCCACCACGCTCCTCGCCGCCCTGCGGATGAGACTCCTGCCTCCGGAGACGCGCATCCCGGTCCGGGTAGTGACGGAGTTCCTGTCGGCGGCAGGAATTATCATGGACGGGAAACCGCAGATCGAGCCGGCACGGGAATTCCTGGAAGCAGTGCGCCAAGACGCCCTGGAGAAATTGGTCAATGCCTGGCTGGAGAGCGAGACCTTCAACGAACTGCTCCAGGTTCCCGGCCTTGTTTGTGAAGGCCAATGGAGCAACCAGCCGCATGTTACACGCGAATTCCTGCTCAACCTGCTGGAGACGGTCCCCGAAAGCATCTGGTGGAGCCTCCCGGCATTTATCCTTGCCATTAAGGAGAAATATCCCGATTTCCAGCGCCCGGCAGGGGATTATGATTCCTGGTTCATCAAGCGCGAATCAGACGAAACATACCTGCGTGGTTTTACCAACTGGGATGCGGTGGACGGTGCGCTTATCCGTTACATGATCACGGGACCGCTGTTCTGGCTGGGGCAGGTGGAACTGGCAACACCTTCCGATATCAAAATTGTCACTGCGTTTCGAGTTGTGTCTGAGGTTGAACCTGGAACGTCGGATGCCCGACGTATCAGGTTCAACGAAATGGGTAAACTTCACGTATCCTCGCAAGGCAAAATTGTCATCCCGAGATTTTCACCACGAACGGCCCGATACCAGATTGCCCGCTTCTGCGAGTGGGGGGAGGAAAAAGAGGATGAATACCACTACCGAGTCACGACCGGGTCATTGAAAAAAGCCGGGGAGCAGGGATTGAAAATAAGTCAACTCCTAAGCCTGTTGGCAAAGAACGCCGCGGCGGAAATCCCGCCCGCCTTCGTCAGGGCGCTCAAGCGTTGGGAGCTGAATGGCACCGAAGCCAGGGTGGAGGTCCAAACCGTTTTAAGGGTCAGCCGTCCCGAGATCCTAGACGAACTGCGTAAATCAAAAGCTGGGCGCTTCCTGGACGAGACGCTTGGGCCGGTGACGGTGGTTGTCAAACCGGGGGCACAATCCAAAGTACTGGCCGCACTGACCGAGCTGGGGTTGCTGGCGGAGGAAGTGCATGAAGAATAGCGCCGGGTTTGATGTGGAGGTTCTGGCTGACAAGACAGTGGAGATGCTCGCAGTTTCACCCGGGCAGGTCATTTGGATCTGGGCAAATGTCTACTCGATGGATCTTATCGAGGCGCTGGCATTCCGCATCCGGGCGCATGGTGCGTTCTGGCTGCTCCGACTTACCACCGAGCCATTGTTACGCCGGATCGGTCTTGATGTCCCGGAGCAGTACCTGTCTTTGATTCCTGACCATGAGGTTCACTGGTTGGACGATATGGATGCGATCATTGAAATCCGTGACCATCCTTCCATCATCCCGGACGTTCCCCTGCCACGCCGGCGTGCCATGGGGGCGGAGTGGCTTGCGTTGATCAAAGCTGCCGACCGCAAGGGCTGCCGGCACTTGATGGTATTCAACCCCACCGCGGCGCTGGCGGAGGCCTACGGCATTCCGCTGGAAGAACTGAAGCGCAGATTCTGGCAAGCAGTCAATGTAGATTGTAGTTTGCTGGACCAACGTCAGGAAACGATCCGCGCCCATTTGCAGACAGCGCGACAGGTCAGGATTGTCTCTGCAGCCGGGACTGACCTGCGCCTGCGCGTCCACCGCCGTCCGGTCCTGGTGGATACAGATAGCCTACCGTATGGTGAGACCTACGTGGCACCCCACGAAGATTCAGCTGAGGGAACGGCCATCATTGATAAAGCTTTTATCCGCGGCGCCTGCATCGAAAATTTCACGCTCTCCTTTTCCAACGGACGGATTGGGCAAGTCAGCGCTCCAGATCCGGAGGGCGTAAGAATCTGGCAGGAGGTCATGGATGCTGCAACGGGGGACAAGGACGTGATCGCTGAATTGGGCATCGGCACCAACCCGGGAATTACGCAACCAACGGGGAACATTTCCCTGGACGAAAAGATAGGAGGCAGCGTCCATATCGCCGTTGGGATGAATGACAGGTTTGGTGGGAAGAACAAATCCAATCTGCACCAGGATTTTGTCATTCTCAAGCCCACCGTCTGGTTCGACAGAAAAATTGTAATCGAGGACGGTGTTTTCAAAGTATAAAATGGCGGTTGTACCAATCAAACCTTGACAACCGTTTTACATTAACAAGCCATAATGAGTTCGTGAATTCCATATTGACACCTCAGGTTTATGCTTTTTCCATGTAAGGTAAGTTATAATTTTCTTACGAAAGGAGTCGTCTGATTACTATAAATCCTTTCCGAATACATAAACTCTCCTACCGAATGAAATGATAAAAAGTTGTCTGTTCGAAATTCTTATTTAGCTCTATCTTGCTCTTATAAAGGGTTGTTTGCATGATTTTCGGAATCGGAACAGATATTATTGATGTAAAAAGAGTGGAGAAAATGGTTACCAGGGGGAAGCAATACCTGGAAACCATTTTCACTGAAAAAGAAATGGAATATTGTGAGGCCAAAGCCAGAAAATCTGAGCATTACGCTGCACGGTATGCTGCCAAAGAAGCGATCCTGAAGGCGCTGGGCACCGGGTGGCGAGGCGGGCTCGCTTATTCTGATGTTGAAATTATCAACGAAGAATTGGGCCAGCCTCAAGTTCAAGTGCGAGGTAAAGTAAAGAATTTCTTTGACCATCATCAAATCCAGAAAACGTTAATTTCGTTATCTCATACCAAGGAAATCGCCATTGCCGTGGTCATCCTGGAAAATTAAAAGGAGAATCATTTTATGTCGAATATCGGATCATACGAAGAGAGGGTAAAGAACTTCGATTGGTCAATTGCAGAAAAAGAACTTGGATATAAAGAAGGGGAGGTAATCAATATTGGTTGGTATTGCTCAGATCGCATCTGCGAGATGGGCAAAGGGGATAACCTGGCGCTGTTTTGGGAAAATGCAGCGGGAGAAGAAAAACGCTATACGTACGATGATATTCGAGTCTACAGTAACGCGATTGGTGCTTTTCTCCGGAACCTGGGCGTAAAAAACGAAGATCGCGTTTGTCTCTTCATGGATCGTATTCCGGAATTATACATTGGCCTGGTTGGTATCCTGAAAATAGGGGCAATTGCTCAACCTTTGTTCTCCGCATTTGGGGACGAATCCCTTTTTGTGCGTTTGGAGAATGCAGGTACATCAGCGATCATAACCCAAAGAAAGCATGCGCTCAAAGTCCGCAAGATCATTGACCGGTTGCCGAACCTGAAACATATCATAATCGTTGATCATGATGAGAAAAGAGAACTAAAAGAAAGGGAAATTGCCTTTTCGATGGAATCTGAAAGAGTGGATACGCTGGAAATCTTTCCAACGAAAGCCGAGTCCCCTTCCTTACTACACTACACCTCCGGAACAACAGGTATGCCCAAAGGTGTACAACACGTCCATTATTCACTCATTTCCCAGTACCTGACAGCAAAATGGGTGCTGGATATCTCCGAAAATGACATCTATTGGTGTACTGCTGATCCAGGATGGGTCACCGGAACTTCATACGGTATTATCGCACCATGGGCATTGGGAGTAACCCAGTGTGTACTTGATTCCGGGTTCTCAGTGGAAGCCTGGTATCGTTTTATTCAAAAATACGGGGTCACTGTCTGGTATTCAGCGCCGACCGCGATCCGTTCTTTAATGAAAGCCGGTGATGAGATAGTCAAGCAATTTGACTTATCCTGTTTACGTCATTTGATTAGTGTAGGTGAGCCTCTCAATTCAGAAGCGGTGGTCTGGTCGGAAAAAGTGTTTGGACTCCCCTTCCATGATTCTTACTGGCAAACTGAAACCGGCTCGATCATGATCACGAATTTCCCCGGGATGAAAATTAAACCCGGTTCCATGGGTAAAACATTTCCTGGAATTATTGGCATAGTGGTAAAGCCAGAAACCTATGAACCGATCAATAAATCGGGCGTAATTGGCCTGATCGCTTTTCGCCCCGGCTGGCCAGCCATGATGAGAGCTTATTGGAAAAATGAGGAGACATACAAAGGTAAATTCAAGAACGGCTGGTACCTGCCCGGAGACCGGGCGTGGATTGATAACGATGGTTATTTCTGGTTTATCGGTCGCGATGATGATATCATCAATACGGCTGGCCATTTGGTCAGCCCATTTGAAGTTGAATCGGCCTTGCTGGAACATCCTGCGATTGCTGAATCAGCAGTTGTTTCCAAGCCGGATGAAATCAACATGGAGGTGGTAAAAGCCTTTGTGACCTTGAAGCCAGGTTTTGAAGTATCGGAAGAACTGGAACTGGACATCATGAACTTCATTCGCAAAAAGCTATCTTCCCTGGCAATGCCCCAGGAGGTGGAGTATGTTGATTCCATCCCGAAAACACGCAGTGGGAAGATCATGCGCCGCTTGCTGCATGCAAAGGAATGGGGTGAGGAGATCGGGGATATCTCGACCCTTGAGAATGATTAAAGATACTGACCCAGACGGGCAATTTGGGAAGCTGCACTCAATTCACGGCTCACCCTCCCACGATAAGGAATGAAGAAAAAGGAGAATATCAATGGACGACTTGAAGGATGTTATTCTGGAATATGTTATCGAAGAGTATGGGGACGAAGATGATAAAATAACCTTCGATACCCCCTTGATTTCGGGCGGTCTGGTGGATTCATTTTCCATGGTATCACTGAAGCGTTTCCTGGAAGTAAAATATAAAATCTCAATCCCGGATGAAAACGCCTCGCCAGATGCTTTTGACAGTGTCAATAAAATCGCCGATCTGGTAAGGCGTTTTAAATCCTGAAACCTGCCTTGTATAAAATTTGAATATCTCAAAGTTATCATCAAGTGATACAGCAACATGTTGATCGATGGAATGATCGAAGAAAGGAGAAACAATGAGTTACAGTGAGAACACGCGTGGGGTATATCAGCAGCAGCTAAACGATATTCGTGAGGCGGGGATATTTAAACAAGAACGATACATCCATTCTCCTCAAGCGGCTGATATCATGGTCGAATTTCCGAGTGGGGCGGACCTCAAGAAGGTGATCAACGTTTGCGCCAACAATTACCTGGGGCTCTCCAGCCATCCGGAAGTCGTCAAAGCGGCCCACGAGGGTCTGGATAAGCGTGGGTATGGCATGTCTTCAGTGCGTTTCATCTGCGGAACACAGGATATCCACCGGGAACTTGAAAAGGTGGTCACCGAATTTCTGGGTACTGAGGATACTATCCTCTTTCCATCCTGCATGGACGCCAACGCGGGTGTATTTGAAGCGATCCTGACCAAGGACGATATCATGATCTCCGATCGGTTGGTGCATGCTTCCATCGTCGATGGGATGCGCCTGTGCAGCGCCGAGCACGACACCTATAAACACGGGGACATGGATCATCTTGAGAAAAAACTTCAGCAGTTTCAGGATAAACGCCTGCGCGTGATCGTTAATGACGGAGTTTATTCGATGGATGGTGACGCTGCCAAGCTCGACGAGATCGTCCGGCTTGCGGAAACCTATGATGCGATGGTGTTCGTGGACGATTCGCATGCATCCGGCTTCATCGGCAAGACCGGGCGTGGAACGCATGAAAAATGCGGTGTCATCGGAAAGATGGATATCATCACGACCACCTTTGGAAAGGCACTGGGAGGTGCTTCAGGCGGCTGTGTTTCTGGGCGAAGCGAGATCGTCGAAATGTGCCGGCAGAGAGCCCGGCCCTATCTGTTCTCCAACGCCATGGCGCCCGTGATCATTTCCGGTGTGTTGAAAGCCTTTGAAATCCTGAAGCGAAGCACGGAATTGCGCGACAAATTGGAAGAGAATGCCCGCTACTGGCGTAACGGTCTCACCGAGGCCGGGTTCATTCTGAAGAAAGGCGATACCCCCATCGTTCCGGTTATGCTGTTCAATGCGAAACTTTCGCAGGACTTCTCTCGGGATCTGTATGGGGAAGGGGTTTATGCCATCGGTTTCTTCTTCCCAGTGGTCGCAAAGGGCCAGGCGCGCATTCGCACGCAACTTTCTGCCGGCCACGAAAAACATCACCTCGACAAAGCTCTTGAGGCATTCATCAAAATCGGAAAGAAATACCAGATTCTTGGTAAAACCGAAGAAGAGATCATTGCAATGTATGGGTTGTAGAGGAAAGAACCCTTGCTAATGGGTCAAGCATCTCCTGACCTTGCAGGAGATGCTTTTCCTTGTACGCAAAGAAATTCTTTATCAGAGAGGTGAAAGATGTCAACACATTTGGACTGGTTGCAGGACGAGTTGCAGGCATTGGGGGATGCGGGTCTTTACAATAATATTCGAACGATCAGCTCCCCGCAGGGGGCATGGCTGCAAATCGAGGGTCGCAGGGTTCTTAATTTCTGCTCGAACAATTATCTTGGGTTGGCAAACCATCCCCGCCTGGTGGAGGCGGCCAAGAAAGCAATCGACCATTATGGGGTTGGCCCGGGTGCGGTACGGATTATTTCAGGAACCAATGATCTACACATCGAACTTGAAAAAAGGATGGCGAGATTCAAAGCCGTTGAAGCGGCGCTCTCTCTCCAGTCTGGATTCCAGGCCAATGCAGCCACCATCCCGGCATTGGTGGGGAAGGAGGATGTTATATTCTCCGACCGCCTGAACCATGCCAGCATCATTGATGGCTGTCGCCTGTCAGGTGGAAAAATCATCCCGTACGACCACTGTGATGTGGTCTCATTGGAAGCAGTCATCAAGGAGAACCTGGCACAATTCCGGCGGGCCATGATCATCACCGATGGCGTATTCAGCATGGATGGAGATGTGGCCCCGCTGGATAAGATCTACGAAGTGGCCAAGAAGTACGACATCCTTTTGATGGTGGATGACGCCCACGGAGAAGGTGTACTCGGCAAGGGCGGACGTGGTATCGTGGACCATTTTGGCCTGCACGGTAAGGTGGATGTGGAGATCGGGACGATGTCAAAAGCTTTCGGTGTGGTTGGAGGGGTGGTGGCCGGGAAGGCAGTCATCATCGAATGGCTGCGCCAACGCGGTCGCCCATTCCTGTTTTCCTCTGCCGTCACCCCTCCGGACGCGGCAGCCTGCATCGCCGCCATTGATATCCTCGAGACCTCCACCGAACTCGTTGACCGGTTATGGGAAAATGCCAGGTATTTCAAGGCTGAATTGAAGAGGATCGGCTACGATATGGGAGTCAGTACCACGCCAATCACCCCGGTCATGCTTGGTGAAGCACCGCTGGCTCAGCAGTTCAGCCGCGAACTATTCGAAGTGGGCGTCTTTGCCATGGCCACTGGTTTCCCGATCGTTCCGCTGGGCAAGGCAAGGATCCGGGTGATGATCTCCGCCGCACATGCCAAGGAAGATCTGGATAAAGGACTGGATGCGTTTGCATTGGTGGGCAAGAAACTGGGCGTGATCTAAATCCCTGATTTGCAGACCAATCCATAAGGCAGCCATTTGGCTGCCCTGTTTTCTATACCTGTGTCTTCAGGAAGATCTCCGTCCAAGCCCGGGAGTATTCGCCCCCAGATCCGTCTTCTTTCATGTCCCACCAGGCTGAGAGCAAGCTGTGACAGACAGCCCATGCCCACAGTTTCTGGCGGTCGAACCCCAGCCGCTCGGACAGGATGGCGATGCGACACTGCGTCCTCCGTATGGCTTCTGGCTCGTCCGGTATTTCACCCCACGGATTCATCAGAAACGGCCCGACCTCGTACTCTGCCGGTCCGGCCACGCCTTTTGGGTCAATCACGAGCCAGCCACGTTCGGATGAAAGAATATTGAAATGGTGAAAGTCGCCGTGCAGGAGCACCTGCGGGCGGTCTTCAGCGAACAACTCGCGGAGCAGCCCCTCAACGGTTTCCACGGTTTTCTCCGGGAACGGGCCTGTCCCGCCACCGAAGCATGGGCGCAATTTCTTCAATTCGTCGAACCAGCCGTGCAGGGATAGGAAACCATTCCCTTCGGGCACAGGGCGCTGGATGGCCTGCATCACCTCCGCAGCGATCTCAGTGGCGCGGTCGTCGTCCTCGAGAGTGACGAGCATTATCCCGGGGTGAAGACGCTCCACCAGGAGCATGCCACGCTCGGCGTCCGCTTCGAGCAGACGGCAGGCGCCCTGTCCTGCGTAGAGGCGCAGGGTATTTATCTCGCTGGTCAGTTCGCGGTTCGGCACGCCGAGTTTGAGTACGGCGGGGGTGCCATCCACTCTTGTGACAGCGCAGACGTAATTGTAAGATAACAGAAATGGCTCGCTGAGAGTCAGGTCCCAGCGATGAGCGGCTTTGGTCAGCAGAGCGGGGAGGTCAGCCAGGAAGCGGCGGCCGGGGTCACCAAAGGCTGCGGTAACATTGTTGACGAAGGCGGGCGGAAGGTTCATAGGTTATGCAGGAAAGCTTGCGGGTCCTGCAGGAAATCTCGCATCAAGCGGACGTGCTCCAGCCCGTCATAGTGCGCTGGGTGGATATAGCCGCCGTCAAAGTTCAGAATGGTGGCTTCCGGGTAGGCCATCAGGATGGGCGAGTGGGTGGCGATGATGAACTGCCCATTCTGTACAACCATGTCCTTGATGGCGGAAATCAATGCCAACTGGCGGATGGGCGAGAGCGGGGCTTCGGGTTCGTCGAGCAGGTACAAGCCGTCGGGCACGAAACGCGACTGAAACAGGGTCAGGAAGCTCTCGCCGTGTGACCGGGTGTCCAGCCCCTCGCCATAGTGCTGGCGCAGGTCGCCCAATTCATGGGCATAACTCATTCTTGCCTGTTCGCGGGCGAAATTGCTGCGGCCTTTATATTCGATGTCAACGTCATGCAGATCGGATTCCATTTCCGAGCGCATCTGGTTGAGACGTTTGGCGTAACCGAAAAAATCCTCGGCGCGCAAGAAAAAGCCCCGGTGGGTGTGCTTCGTCCAGGAGAGTTTGAAATACTTCGCCAGTTGGCGGGCATGGGTGAGACTTTTATCACTGCGGGTGCTTTCGCTGCCCACCACGATCATCTCTGCCGCGCAGGCAAGCCCTTCCAACAAGGTGGACTTCCCCGTGCCATTCTCACCCACCAGCAATGTGACCGGAGTCTCGAAACGCAGTTCTTTTAGCGTTTGGAGTAAAGGCAGGGAGAAGGGATATTCCCCGGTGGTGGGCAGTGGACGCAGTTGGACGGACTGTAAATGGATCATATTAGCAACTTTGCGTTCATGATCTTTCCCTTCACTTGCGTTTTTCGTACTTCTGCCAATGGACGCGGCCAGCATCATACTGCGTCCGCGCTGGCTTCTCCTCCGCCGGGTAACCAATGTAGAGCAGCCCCAGCGGGGTGATGTACTTTGGCAGACCGAGAATCTCCCGCACCACGCGCATGAACTCCGCCACAGGATGAACTCCCACCCAGACCGTACCCAGTCCCAGCCCGGCGGCAGCAATGAGGATATTCTCACCCGCCAGGCTGCAATCCTGCACCCAGAACAGCCGCGCGGCAGGATTGGTCGAAAGAGACGGATTTCCACATACAACAATCGCCGCCGGGGCATTGCGGTTGCCAAAGATGAGCCGCTTGCGGAACTGAGCCAATATCTGCGGGTCAGTTACGACCACGAATTCCCACGGTTTGCAGTTCATTGCTGAAGGTGCAGCCATGGCAGCCTGCAGGAGCAGATCCAGTTTTTCGGGTTCCACAGGTTGGTCGGTGTACTTGCGGATAGAACGGCGTTTGAAAATGGTTTCAAGAATAGAGTTCATAGTGATGTGTGAGGTCAGGGTCAATGCCCGGGAAGAGACGATGGACGATCGATCATTGACCATCGTCTGTCATGTGTGGTTTATGCCGGGAACAACTTCTCGTACACCTCGGGACAGTATTTCTGCACCATCTCGGAAGTCAGCCCGTTCTCCTTGCAGATAGCCGCATACAGGTCAGCGGAGGGGCGCTTGGTACGCTGCTGGGTCTCGATGTCAATACCCCACAGGCCGAAGCGCTGGGTCCAGCCGCGTTCCCACTCGAAGTTGTCCACCAACGACCAGTGGAAGTAGCCCTTGATTGGCCAATTGAAGTTGACCGCCCGCCACATGGCGTGGACGTGCTGGGCGAGGTAGCGCGGGCGGATGCGGTCAGTGCTATCTTCGATGCCATTTTCGGTGACGATGATGGGCAGGTTCGGGTAGGTCTTGACAGCCCACTTGAAGGCCCAGAAGAAACCCTCCGGCGTGTTGGAGTTCATCCCGGCGTCAGCCAGGTCGGTGCCTTCGGGAAAGAACGAGCGCGAATAAAGCTCCTCGGGTTTTCTCAGGTCGAAGGCCACCGTATCCACCGAGTAGTAATTCAGGCCGAAGAAGTCCTGCGTACCTTTGGCTTCCGGGACGGAGATCCTGCCCAGCGGCGACTTCAGCACGCCAGTCGAGATGGCAGATGGGAAGGGCGTATTGAACCCCCCGAACGTGATGTTCCGCATCAACTGGTCGAGGGGAGACCACGAGTGGGCCGGTTCCTGTGGACGGAAGTGCAGGGCGTAGCCGACGCGCGCCTCGGGCTGGAGGGCGTGGATGGCGCGATATGCAGAAGCGTGGGCGCGCGCCATATTCGCCTGCACCCGGAAGTCCAGTTTGAGATCCGATTTGCCGGGTGGGAAGTGGCGGCGGAGATATCCTTCGGTGGCATAGGCGTTTGGCTCATTGATGGTACACCATAGCGAGCAATACTCTTTCAGCGCTTCGACTACTTTGGTAGTGAACTTCTCAAACAGGGGCACGACCGCATCGGTTTCCCAGCCTCCCAACTCGCCCAGCCAAAGCGGGTCGGTGAAATGGTGCAGGGTGACCATTGGCATTATGTTCCGGTCACGCAGGCCGCGCAGCATGATCCGATAGCGCTCCAGGGCTTCTTCGTCCCAGCGGTCAGGTGTTGGCTGAATGCGGCTCCATTCCACCGATAAGCGGTGGGCGTTCTGACCTGCCTCGGCGGCGCGATCAAAATCCTCCTTCCAGCGACCACCCCACCAGTCGCTGGCCAGCCCGGACTTGTGGGCGGTATGTCCCTCCTGTTCCCACTTGTACCAGTTGTTGTTGGTATTGCCGCCTTCCACCTGGTGCGAGGAGGTGGCCGTTCCCCACTGGAAACCTTTTGGAAAATGAAACGACGCAGTTGGCATGAGGTTCCTCCGTAAATGTAGGGGCGACCTTCATGGTCACCCTGGGCAGGGACAGACCCTGCTCCTACGATCTGTGACGTGCAAGATATGCCAGGTACAAGGCCACAGACCCTGCCACAGCGGCATTCAATGATTCGATCTGTCCCTGCATAGGGAGGCGAAGCAGGAAATCACAGGATTGGCGGACCAGCGGGCGGATGCCTTCCCCTTCGCTGCCCACCACCACCGCCAGAGCGCCATCCAGCCGGACCTCAAACAGGTCTTTGGACTCCGGGCTTTGATCTAGGCCAACGACCCAAGCATTGGCTTCCTTCAGCTCAACGATGGCCTGGGCCAGGTTAGCCTGCGCCACCAGCATGTGTTCAGAGGCTCCGGCCGAAGTCGAGACGACCGCCGGGGTAATCTCCGCTGCCCGGTGGGTGGGGATGAGCACGCCGTGCACACCCACCGCTTCCGCCGTGCGGAGGATGGTGCCCAAGTTCTGCGGGTTCTGAAGTGTGTCCAGAATCAGAACAAAGAGCAGCTCATTGCGCGTTTTGGCGTTTTCGAGAATGTCATCCAGCCCCACGTAGGGATAGGCACTGGCCTCCAACGCCACCCCTTGATGGCTTTCGCTGAGTTTGTCCAGCTGGAGGCGTGGCACGCGTTCCACGGGGATCTTACGTTTGGCCGCAAAATCCAAAATCTCGGCCAGGCGGCCCTTGTCCTGTATACCTTCAGCAACTTGCAGGCGAAAAACGTCACGCCTTCTGGCACGCAGGGTCTCATAGACCGGGTTACGTCCATAGATGAATTCTTTCATGGGGATATTGTAAACCATTCGGGCGGATGCAGCTCGCTCCTACGCTGAGGCGCCCGAATAGCTGCGTACGCCCAGCCGCCAGATGAAGCGCGCCAATGCCATCAGGAGCACCGCCAAACCAAGAGCACCCAGCAGGGTCAGCGGGGTCAGGCGGTCCGTCAGCGCCTCCGCCGGGACAGTGACTGCAAACGCCACCGGGACAAGGAATGTCAACCCAATGCGAAGCCAGTCCGGGTAGATGGTGACAGGCCACCGGCCTGCGGCGTACAGTCCCTCAAACAGGTTAACCAGTTCCCAGATGCGGATAAGCCAGAAGGCGGTGGTAGTCAGGATGAGCCAGAAGCAGTAGATCATGATCCCGCCCAGGATCAGTGCAGCGGTGAAGGCAAGCGCCTGCGAGATCCCGATTTTCTCCTGCAATTGCACCACAGCAATGATCAGCACCACCAGCCCGACGACCACGTCGGTCAACTTCCAGAAGCGGAACTCACGGATGCTGACCAGGATCTGCCCGTCCACCGGCTTGGTCAGGGCAAAGTCGAGCGTCCCATCCTGGATCTCGTCCATCAGACGCTGCATATTCGGTTGGATGGCAGTTTGGATGATGCCTCCCATCATTATATAGACGCCCATCACCGCCAGCAGTTCGGGCTGACTCCAGCCACCCAGGTTTGTTGTGTGGCTGAAGACAAGCCACAGGCCGATGAGACCGGTAGCTAGGGCGATGAAAGATTGCAGGACTTGGATGAAGAAGTTGACCCGATATTGCATCTCGTTGGCGATGCCAATCCGCAGGTAACTCCAGCTGAGTTTGAGGATTTTCATAAGGTACCTGTTTAAGTTCCTAATTCCCTACCGACGAGAAGCGACGAATGCCAAAATGCCAGACGATGTTAACCAGCAACATCCCGCCCAGGACCCACAGCAATTGGATGCCCAGCCCGGTCAGCAATTCAGATGTCGTCGGCGTGCCGACCAGGGCATTGATGGGAAAGTAGAAAGTCCACTGGAAGGGCAGGAAGGCGGTAACATGCTGCACCCAACCGGGCATGAGCGTCAGCGGCACGAGCCGCCCGGACAATATCAACTCCAAGGCAAAGTATAGTTCATAGATAGCGCCTACGCGCGTGGTCCAGAATGTGATCATTCCCAGCAGGGAAAGGAACATAGTGCGCAGGAGATATGCACCCCAGATCGCTAAAAAGAACACCACCACCTGCAACCAGGTCGGATGCAGGACAGGCTTGAAAATGAGCGTCAGCACTGCGGCAATTGGCAGCCACAGAACGATGACGACGAACTTCCAGCCGGCAAATTCAGACACATCCTTGTGGAGGGGATGGATAGGACGCAGCAGTTCCCCGGAGAGCTGGCCGCGCTGAATGCGCCCCTCCCAACCGTAAGGCGTGAAGACGATATTCATGTTGCGCACCAGCGTCCAGACGATGTAGTAGGCAGCAAAGGCACCCGCCGTGTACCCGCCCACCGAGCCACCTTGCTGGTTGGCAACGGTAGACCAGACCACCAGGTAGACAACCGGTTCGGCGATCATTCCAATCATGTAGAAATAGTTCTGAGCCCGGTACTGGAATTGTTGCAGGATGGCCATCTTCATGCTGGTCAAATAAAAGTCAAGATAACGCTTCATGCCGCCTCTGCACTCTGCTGGTTGAAGACCTTCTCGATGACATCTTCAATTGGCGGGTCTTCAACTGTGAGGTCATCCACCGGTTGCTCCGCCAAAATGCGCGCTGTAATTTCCGGTGTCTTCTCGCGTGGGATGCGTAGCGTCACGTGGCCGGCATCCTGGTTCAGCACCTCGCCATACTGGCTGAAACTGCTGAAGCCATTTGCCAGCGTTACACCGATGGTCTTAAAAGCAGAGAAGCGGTCCACTAGCGCTGACAGGTCACCATCGAAGAGTAGTTTGCCGTTATGGATGACAATGACGCGCTTGCAGAGCGCCTCCACGTCGGCCATGTAGTGGCTGGTCAGCAGGACGGTGGCGCCATAGCGCCGGTTGTACTCCTCCACGAACTGACGGATGCGGCGCTGCATGGTCACATCCAAGCCGATGGTCGGCTCGTCCAGAAAAAGCATCTTGGGACGGTGCAGCAGCGCCCCGATGATTTCCATCTTCATTCGTTCGCCCAGCGACAGGTTACGGACCGGTTTCCTGACTAGATCCTTCACTTCGAGCAGTTCGATGAACTCGTCGCGCGTCTTGATGAATTCCGGGCGTGGGATTCCGTAAATGGCGCGCTGCAACTCGAACGAATCCAACGCGGGCAGGTCCCAGGCCATCTGCGAGCGGTTGCCCATCACCAATGTGATCTGCCGCAGGAAGTCAGCCTGGCGGCGGGACGGCTGGAAACCAAGCACATCGGGCGTCCCGACGGTAGGGAAGAGCAGTCCCGAGAGCATCTTGAGCGTGGTGGTCTTCCCGGCTCCGTTCGGTCCAAGGAATCCGACCACCTCGCCCGGATCGATGGTGAAGGAGATGCCGTCCACTGCTTTGATGGTGTTGTAAGTACGCTTGAACAGACTCTTCGTGGCAGCTTTCAACCCAGCTTCGCGAACGGGGACTTTGTAGTGCTTGGAGAGGTTATTGACAGTTATTACAGGATCTGGCATGTGAGTCCTTTTGGATGGAAGGTTGTATTGTACTATATGCGTTTTCAGGATTGCCCCTCACTCTATCACTCCGTTCTTGAAAGAGTGAATCAATGAAATCAAAGCATTTTTACGGGCAAGGCCAGCCGCTGTCCACGCCTGTTTCGGAGAAGTCCTTCCGCCCGTCGCGGCAGAAGTTGCCGTTAAACTGGATATCACGCGGGTAGTGGACGGAGATCACATGCTCATACCAGGAGGCTCCGCCATCCACTTCCCCGGCATGCAGGCAGGATCCTGCCGAAGCGACATTATTGCAGTCGATCCAATCGGGATCCCATTCGCATAAATCGATGCTTGGAAACCAGTCGAGCGGATTGGAGGATCCTGTCCCGCAGGCGGGCCAGGAAGCGTGACCCCAGTTAGCCCAATCAGGACCGGCATTCTGGTAGATGTCCGGGACGCCATCCACGTAGTTCAGCGCCCAGTCCAGGCTGTGGATCCATTCGTGGATGAGCGGCTCATAGACTGTTTCACCAGCGATGGTCACCGAATTGCATGCATCATGGTTGTATTGGATGTAGGAATAAGTGGCGCCGTGTATGCTGTATTCGCCGTAGGAACTGCCGCACCAATAGGCCAAATGCAGTCCCTGAGCCCGGTCATATAAACCGCTGACCACGTAGACGAAATCTGTATCGGTCGCAACGTAGTTGTTCAATAACTCGTCATCGATTTCGTAGGGACCGATGACATAATCAGGCGCAGTGAAACCGGTGTACACATCTGACAGGATGGTGTATTCCATTTGCAGATCCAACGCGCCACCACTCCAGTCGTACGCCTGGGAGCGTACGAGTTCCATGTCGTCGATAATATCCTTGACCTCCTGGTCTGTCAGCGTGATATCCAGACAGACCTTGTTCGCATAGGCAGAATACTGCGGGTCATTGATCTGCTCCGGTGGTATGCCTACCTGCGGCGCAGGTGGGTCGAATTCCTCTCTGGTGCAATTACAGTCACCACAGGCAGTTCCCGCGCAGACATTACCGCTGGCAAACTCATTTCCGACCAGACAGGTGGTCAAAGAGTTTATAATGAAAACTTGAAAGTGGGGAGTGGAATGATAGATTGTTGATATCGTCGGGAGGGTTGGCGAAAAAGGAGTTTCAGTTGCGGTGGGATGTAGCGGTGTTGTCGTTGCAGGGACGCAAGCAGAGAGCATAAGAACCAGAATGAGTGGAAGCATCAGGAAGCGGGACATATGGTCTCCTTCGCGATAAAAAAGAAGGGTGAAGAGCCTTTTTCTACCGACGCCCTACCATTCAAGTATGTTCCGGGATTAGGACGAAGCAGGTGGGAAGAACCAGACTTGATTCTTTGAACATCCATGTCTTATTTTTGAATAGAAGCCAGGATGAATACTCCCGCGCAACGCGATATTTGTTCGTAATGAGCAGTCAGACCAACCTGTCCCAGCGCGAACAGGGACTCATCAGCCAGCCAGTAGAATTCTTCCTCCCACTCATCCCCGGTTTTTACCTTGGCCTGCTCCAGTGCAGCCTGGTTGCAGAAGGCGATATCGCCGAGCACAATGAGTCCTCCCGGTGCCAGGCGGGGGAGCAGGCTAAGCAGGATGCGGACTTTCTCGTTCAACTCGAAGTGATGGAAAACGAAGGCCGAGACGATGCGGTCGAAGGTACGATTTAACTCGGCTGGCCATTCGCCGCGCAGGTCATGCAGGACGCAGTAGGCGCCGGGAAGTTTTTGATGCGCTTTTTCCAGCATGGGAGCCGAGAAATCAGTGCACCAAAGGTTGCAACCCAGAGCAGCAAAGCGCAAGGCCAAATTGCCAGTGCCGGTCCCCAGGTCAAGGACAGACAAGCCGGGTTTGGCTTCTGCCAAGGCAACAATCCTATCCAGAAGGCTTTCATACCCCCAAAAAGGGAACTGGTCGATGGAAACCGACCGGTCATAGGTCTCGGCCCATTCGTCAAATTCAGAGGGTGGGAAGGGGTCATTCTGCATGTATTTACCTTCCCCATTGTACAACAGTTTATTCTGCATCATCTCTCCGCATCGCCTTCATACTCAATTCACAACCAGAATTTATACTCTGGTTTAGATTTCACAGGAAATCACGATCAAACAAGGAGTTTACTAATGACCAGACACATTATTTTTCGTATTTTGGCAGGGTTGGTCCTGCTGGCTGCCATTGCAGGGCTGGGTTTAATTGCCTACCAGGCTGGTGTAGCCCACGGCGGCGCCACGAATATCCAGGCCCCCGCCACTGAAACGTTGCCATACAGGCATTTCATGTGGTTCCCAGGCTTTGGTGTGTTCGGTGTGCTGTTCGCCTTCTTCCTCCTCTTCCTAGCTTTCGGTGCGATGCGCCGCATGATCTGGGGACCTCGCTGGGGCATGCGGCACATGGGGCATGGCCCGATGGAGTACCACGGTCAGTGGAGCGAAGGTGTTCCGCCGATGTTCGCTGAAATGCATCGCCGGGCGCACGCCACCCCCGGTTGGGACAAGGCTCCTGAGGAGAACCAGAAATAACAATCCAGTTGGGTGGACAGGGCAACCTGCCCACCCAATCCTTGGAAGTTGACATCATGAATTCTCATGAATTATCCCACCGAAGAAAAAACGATTTCATCCGGCTGGAGACCCGGCGCTGTGACGCCTGCTGGGACTGCATCGAAGCCTGCCCGAAGCAGGTGCTTGGAAAAATTGACGTGATATGGCATCGCCACGTGATCATCCGGGAGGCGGAAGCCTGCAATGGCTGCAAGAAGTGCGTATGCGTCTGTGAGAGCGGAGCTATCGAGTATATCTATATGCCAAAGTCGCATGCTGCCAGGAGCGTGGGTGAAAGGCCAACGTCTTGTAATGGACTGTCGGCGTATAATAAGGCCAAGTGAAAACCATTTTGGTCGTGGACGACGAACCCAAGATCGTCAAGCTGGTGCGCGATTACCTGGAACGCGCCGGCTTTGGCGTAAATGTTGCTGCGGACGGGAAGTCTGCACTGTCGTGGGTGCGCACAGAAAAGCCGGATATGGTCATCCTCGACCTGGGACTTCCGCAGATGGATGGGCTGGACGTGACCCGTGAAATGCGCAAGATCTCGAATGTACCAGTGATCATGCTCACGGGCCGTTCGGAAGAATCCGATAAACTCATCGGGTTGGAGTTAGGCGCCGACGACTATGTCACCAAGCCATTCAGCCCCAAGGAACTGGTGGCGCGGGTGCGCGCCGTCTTCCGCCGAATTGAAAATATTTCGAGTGACAGCCAGGAAATCCTGCGGGTTGCCGACCTGACCCTGGACGTGCCGCGCATGCGCGTCACGGCAGAGGCGCGCCAGATAGATGAATTGACCCCCACTGAATTCTCCCTGCTGGCTGAGATGGCCCGTTACCCGGGACGTGTGTTCACACGCGCTCAACTTCTGAATGCCGTGCATGGCGTGGCTTTTGAATCATATGAACGCGCCATTGACGCACATGTCAAAAACATCCGCCATAAGATCGAGCCGAATCCGCCTGAACCGCGCTACCTTCTGACGGTTTACGGCGTGGGCTACAAATTTACTGACCGATGAGAACCCTCCATTCCTCCCGTTCGTCTCGCCAGCGCCCGCGCTGGTGGCCGGAGAATGAACCCTGGCCACCCGTCCGCAGAATGCGCCATCACTCGGTCTCCCGCCGGATAGGTTGCCTATTTAGTTTGTTCAGCTTGTTCAGCGTGGCGCTGCTGGCGGGTGCGATCCTGCTCGTCTCCCGCTGGCTGGGGCTGTCGAATTTCCCGTTCAATCCCGGCCAGTGGCTGATTCCCATCGGAGTAGGTGTCTTTTTGTTCGGCGGGCTTGTCGTTGGGTTGGGTGGATTGGGCATGCGGCGGCTGGTCGTCCCGCTGGATGATCTGCTTAATGCCGCCGAACGGGTGGGGCAGGGGGATTACTCGGTGCGGGTGGCGGAGAAGGGCCCGCGCGAAGTGCGTTCACTGGCGCGCGCTTTCAATACCATGGCATCCCGCCTGCACATTACAGACGAACAACGCCGGGAACTTCTGGCCGACGTGACCCACGAACTGCGCACCCCGCTGACGGTTGTGCAGGGCAACCTGGAAGGCATGCTGGACGGCGTTTACCTGGCCGACGATGCCAACCTGCGTTCGCTGCTGGAGGAGACGAACATCCTGGCGCGGCTGGTGGAAGACCTGCGGACGCTGGCGCTGGCTGAGAGCGGCACACTCAAATTAAAAAAAGAGCCAACTGACCTTTCCATGCTGATCCGTGATACGCTGGCGGCTTTCCAATCCCAGGCGGATTCTGCCGGGGTCACTTTGACCGTTGAAGCAGCGAATGACCTGCCCTGGTTGGATCTTGACCCCGGGCGCATGCGACAGGTGCTCTCGAACTTGGTAGCGAATGCCCTGCGCTACGCTCCCTCCGGAAGTGAGATCCGCGTCCGCTACCGGCAGGAGGATAAGCAGGCCCAACTGGATGTGCAGGACAGCGGTCCCGGCATCCCGCCAGACGAACTGCCGCACGTCTTCGAACGCTTTTATAAATCAACCGACTCGGGAGGCATGGGGCTGGGGCTGGCGATTGCCCGGCACCTGGTCGAAGCCCACGGCGGGACGATCACCGCCGAAAACGCCCCCGGCCAGGGGACAACCATGCGGATCACTTTACCGCAGGGAGTATAGAGAAATGAAAACTTCCGAGAGCAATCCCGGAAGTTTTGATATTGTCTAAAACAGACAGATAATCATCCACCCCTATGGGGTTACCAGTGCCAGGTGGTACCGTCCTTGCTATCTTCGATCGCCACCCCCAATTCCTTGAGCCGGTCACGGATCAGGTCGGACATGGCCCAGTTCTTCTGCTTGCGCATCTCTGCCCGGACTTCGACCAGCAGGGCGATGAACTTTTCCGCGCCGCCGCCAGTGGCTTTCTTTTCGCTCAAACGCAAGCCGAGCACACCCGTCAGCGTGCACAGGGTATCCTGAGCGGGTTTGAGTTCTGCGTCAGTGGCACCCGCGTCACGGGCGGTGTTGACGGTGCGTACCAGTTCGAAGAGTGCCGCCAGTCCGCCGGATGAGTTGAAGTCGTCGTCCATGGCCTCGATGAAGGTCTGCTGGGTCGTCTCGGTCTGCTTATCCAAGGTGGCGCGCATATCCGCGGAAGCGCCGGGAGCACCCGCGGGAGCCGGTTTGAGGGCGGACCGCAGACGGTCCAGGCCGCGCTCCGCCGCATCCACGATATCGTCTGAATAAGAGAGCGGGGCGCGGTAAGAGCCGTTCAGGATCATCATGCGCAGGGCGTCCGCCTCGTGGCGTGACAGGAAATCGTCAATCGTCACCAGGTTGCCGATCGACTTGGACATCTTCTCGCCCTGCAATTGCAGCATGCCGTTGTGCATCCAATAACGGGCAAAGGGTTTTCCGGTGAAGCACTCGGTCTGGGCGATCTCGTTCTCGTGGTGCGGGAAGATCAGGTCATTCCCGCCACCATGGATGTCAATCTGCTCGCCCAGGTGGCTCAGGTTCATCGCCGAGCACTCGATGTGCCAGCCGGGACGGCCCTTGCCCCATGGGCTGTCCCAGGCCGGTTCGCCGGGCTTGGAAGCTTTCCAGACAGCGAAATCCATCGGGTGTTCCTTTTGCCCCCCAACTTCGATGCGTACTCCAGCCTGCATGTCTTCAATTCTTCGCCCCGATAACTTGCCATAACCCGGGTCTTTCGTGACGCGGAAGTAAACGTCCCCGTCCTTGGCAGGATATGCGAAGCCTTTCCCGATCAATCCTTCGATCATGCGGATGATCTGGGGCATCTCCTGCGTAGCGCGCGGATTGACCGTTGCCGGCAGGATGTTCAGGACTTCGATCTGGCGGCGGAAATCCCGGATGTACTTTTCAGCCAGTTCGGAGGCATCCACCCCCAGTGCGTTGGCGCGGTTGATGATCTTGTCGTCCACATCGGTGTAATTGATCACCTGGCGGACTTCATAGCCGCGATAGGTCAGGTAGCGGCGGACAATGTCAAACACCAAAGCAAACATGGCATGACCGATGTGCGCGTCAGAATAGACGGTTACACCGCAGACATACATCTTGACCAGTCCCGGTTCGAGGGTCTGGAATTCTTCCTTTTTGCGGGTGAGGGTGTTGTAGACACGCAGCATTTTATTTCCTTTACTCTTTCCCCTCGGGACGGGCAAAGATCATCCGCCCGGCGGCGGTCTGTAAGACTTTGGTTACGGTGACGGTGATTTCCTTGTTAAGATATTTGTTGCCGTTCTCAATAACCACCATCGTCCCATCTTCCATGTAACCGACACCCTGGTTGACTTCCTTGCCTTCCTGGATGACGTTGACCGACATCAATTCACCGGGCAGGACGACCGACTTGACCGCATTCGCCAGATCGTTGATATTCAGGATGAGCACACCCTGTAGTTCGGCGATACGATTCAGATTGAAATCATTGGTCAGGATGGGACACTTCATCTGCCGGGCCAGAATGACCAGCTTATCGTCCACTTCACGGACGCCCTCCACATCCACATCACTGATGCGGACGACCACCGCCGAGGCTTTCTGCAATTCAGCCAGCACTTCCATGCCGCGCCGCCCGCGCTGACGGCGCAGGCTGTCGGGCGAGTCAGCGATGTATTGGAGTTCGTTCAGCACAAAGCGTGGGATCAAGAGGGTGCCGGGCAGGAAGCCGGTCTTGGCGATATCGGCCACGCGCCCGTCAATGATGACGCTGGTATCCAGCAGGATGGTCCGATTCGATGGTGTTCCTCCCGTGCTTGTGCTTTCCTCCCGGCGCGAGGTAAGCCCCCCCAGGATATTAGCGATGTCGGCCTGGCGCGTTGTGAAGACGGCCACGCCGAAATAGCCAAAGAGCAGGACACCGATCAAGGGTAGTACTTTTCCTAAGGGGGAGGGCAGCAGAGAGAGCGGGAAGGCCAGCAGGGCCGCAGTCAGCAGGCCGATCACCAACCCGATCAGGGCGGAGAACAGCGTCTCGGCAGCCAGGCGGCCCAACAGGGCACGCAAGGCGCGGATGGGACGGGTGGTGAGGTAGGGCGTTAATACCAAGCCAAAAAGAGCACCAATCAGGGTGAATGTGATCGTGTAGAAAAGTTGCTGATCCGGGTTGTATACCGAAAGCCCGTTCCCCACATAGACCCCCAGGATGGAAAAAATTGCCATGCCAATGATACGAATAATAAAATCTGCGCTCATTTCAATAACTCCTCTCTAATAAATTGAATACTGCACCTTGTATAAATCCCTGAACCTGCTATTCTTAATTGTCTCGCATTTCATGGGATTTTGATTCAGATATTTACGCAGTACTCAGTAATAAATCAACTGGATAATAGCACGCCTGACACTACCCGTCAATTGGTAGAATAGTCGGAAACAGGTATAATCTCCCTACCCTTTACTGGTACTCACGAGGAAATATGGCTTTCGACCGCTTTGGACGTAAAATCCATTATCTGCGCATCAGTCTAACCGATCACTGCAACCTGCGCTGCATCTACTGTATGCCGGAGGAGATGACTTTCCGGCCGCCTGCTGAAATGATGCAGGATGATGAGGTGCTGCTATTGACGCGCCTGTTCGCTGATCTGGGCTTCGATAAAATCCGCCTGACTGGGGGCGAACCTACCGCCCGCCTCCACATCGTGGATATTGTGCGCGGGATCGCTGCCACACCGGGCATCCGGTCCGTTTCCATGACGACCAACGGGGTGCTCCTCTCGAAACTATCCGAACCTTTGTCCGCTGCTGGGCTGGAACGTGTCAATATCAGTATTGACACGCTCAACCCGGCCAAGTTCAAGAGGCTTACCCGCGGGGGGGATATCGAGGATGTCTGGGAGGGCATCCTGGCTGCCGAAGCGGCCGGGCTCACGCCGGTCAAACTCAACGCGGTGGTGGTGCGTGGCTATAACGAGGAGGATGTCGTTGACCTGGCGCGCCTGACACGCGAGCATCCCTGGCAGGTGCGTTTCATCGAGATGATGCCCTTCGGCGGAGCCACTGACCTGCAGACCGGGCAGATGGTTTCAGCGGAGGAAACGCAGAGGCGCATAGAGCATGCCCTCGGTCTGCTTGCGCCTGAAAACGGCGGAGAATTGGACGGGGAGGCGCGCATCTACCGCATCCCTGCTGCGAAGGGCGATATTGGTTTCATCTCGTCTGTCAGCGCGCCATTCTGCGCGGATTGTACGCGTGCCCGCCTCACTCCGGATGGCATCCTGCGTATGTGTCTCCTGCGGGAGTACGAGATTGACCTGCTAACGCCTTTACGGACCGGCGCTTCACTGGAAGACCTGCGCAAGCTGGTTTTGGAAGCTGTCTGGAATAAACCCTGGGGACATGGACTTGCCGACGGGGAGATCCCCCTGAACAGGGTGATGAGCGAAATTGGCGGCTAACAATCCAAACGGAGCCGAATAAGCGTGGCTGGAATTTACGCATCATATCGAGGTGATTATGAGCTGGGAAAACAAAATTTTACGTATCGTTCGGGTGGTTAATGCCCAAGAGACAGGAACGCTGGGGCGTCTCCTGAGTGCGATTACCGCGGTCGGCGGTAATGTAGGTAATATTGAATTGCTCAATGAGACCACCCTTCAAGTGGTACGCGACATCACGATCTTTGCAGACGATGAAAAGCATCTGGAATTGATACTGGAAGCCATCCGCAGGAACCGCGGCACTCGTCTCCTGGACGTACGCGATGAGGTGATGGCCCTGCACTTGAAGGGCAAGATTGCTGTCCGTTCCCGCTACCCGATTGATTCCATTGCAACCTTGCAGAAGGTCTACACGCCGGGCGTGGCGGAAGTCTGCATGAAGATTGCCAGAGATCCGAAACTGGCGCATACCTATACATCCACCTGTCACCTGGTGGCAATCGTCACCGACGGGACGGCTGTGCTAGGCCTGGGCGATATCGGACCTTTAGCCGGGATGCCCGTCATGGAGGGCAAGGCCATGCTGATGGAGACGCTGGTGGGCCTTTCGGGTGTACCCATCCTGGTGAATACCAAGGACCCTGACGAGATTATCAAGGTCGTAGCTGCCATTGCCCCCACCTTTGCCGCAATCCAGTTGGAAGATATTTCTGCGCCGCGTTGTTTCAGGATCGAAGAAGAACTCCAGAAGCAACTGGATATTCCAGTCTTGCACGATGACCAGCACGGGACGGCTGTGGTTTGCACAGCTGTGCTGACAGTGGCTTGCCGCAAGCTCAAGAAAGATCTAGGCAAGGCGGTCATCGGTCAAATCGGCTTAGGCGCAGCCGGGAATGCAATTGCCAAGATGCTCATGCAAATAACCGGCAGCCCAGTCTGGGGTGCTGACTTGAGTGCAGAGGCTCTGGCACGCCACAAAGCCAACGGCGGAAAAAAATCCAACCTAAAAGAGATCATGGCCAACTGTGACATTGTTATCTCCACCACTGGTGTGCCAGGCCTCATCAAGCCAGAAATGGTGCGCAAGGGACAGATGCTCCTGGCCCTCTCCAACCCGCGTCCGGAAATTGAACCCGAAGTGGCGCTTAAGAATGGGGCAGCCTTTGCAGCTGACGGGAAGAGGGTTAACAATGTGTTGGGCTTTCCGGGCATCTTCCGCGGCGCAGTGGATACCTGGTCGCCGCGAATATCTGACGAGATGTTGTTGGCTGCTGCTCAAGCGATAGCGAACTACACGAAAGACGACCAGTTAGTCCCCAATCCGCTCGACCGGAAGCTGCACCAGGCGGTTGCACACGCGGTGGCTTTGAAAGCCATAGAGCAGGGTCTGGCGCGTTCAGACTATGTACCTTATATTCACGAATAATCCACCTTGGCGAGTAAAAAAACTCCCGCAGGTTTCGGCCTGCGGGAGTTTTGCAGTCACTTATGCTCAGCCACCAGTTCCTTCAGTACAGTCCCCAAGCGGGTCACTCCCTCCCGGATTTTATCCGGGTTGGAATAAGAGAAATTCATGCGCATGGTATTCTTCCCACCGCCATTCGGGTGGAAAGACGCACCCGGTACAAAAGCCACTTTACGTTCGATGGCGGTTTTGAGTACATCAGCCGCGTCCATCCATTCCGGCAGGATGCCCCACAGGAACATGCCGCCCTGCGGTTTGGTCCAGCGCACGCCGGGCGGGAAGAGTTCTTCCATGGTCTCCAGCATCACGTCGCGGCGTTCTTTGTATACCTTGATGATGAATTTGACGTGTTCATCCAGGAAGCCGTCCTTGGCAACCTCAAAGGCCACCATCTGGTTGAAAGCAGCGGTATTCAAATCCGCAGCCTGCTTAGCCTGGACCAGTTTTTTGATGACCTGCTCCGGCGCTATCACCCATGCCAGGCGGATGCCGGGGGCGAGCAGTTTGGAGAAGGTGCTCAGATAAATGACGTTTCCGGTGTAACAGCCATCGTCGCCGCGGAACTTGCTGTCCAACGAGACGAGCGAGGGTAGATGTTCACCCTCGAAGCGCAACTGCCCGTAGGGGTCGTCTTCGACAATCGGGACGCCGTACCGGTCAGCCAGTTCGACCAATTGCTTGCGGCGTTCCAGGCTGAGGGTTGTGCCACCCGGGTTCTGGAAGTTCGGGAGCACGTAGATGAATTTCGGTCCGATGCGCAGCGCTTTTTCCAGTTCAGATGTCACCATGCCATTTTCATCAGACGGGACGGAGATGTACTGCGCCCCGTAAGCATTCCAGGCTTGCAGTGCTCCGAGGTAAGTGGGCGATTCGACTACGATGTGGTCGCCTTGGTTGATGAAGACCCTTCCGAGAAAATCCAGCGCTTGCTGGGAGCCGGAGGTGATCAGGATATTATCTGGCGTGATCGTGACCGCGTAGCGACCGGTGCGATGGGCGATCATTTCCCGCAGGGGAACATAACCTTCCGTTGTGCTGTATTGCAACGATTGCGGACCTTCGTGCTCAAGCACATAATGGCATGCTTCCTGGAATTGTTTGATGGGGAAGACTTCCGGGGCAGGCATGCCTCCCCCAAAAGAGATGATATCCGGCTGCTCGGTCAGTTTGAGCAGTTCACGGATGACCGAACTTCCCATCCGCTGTGTCCGGTTGGCGTAGCGATATTCCCAGGGTGTCTGCATTATTACTCCTTACTTTAGGATATGGACAGCGATAAAAAAACCTGGCAGGTACGATTCACCTGTCAGGCTACACTGACTTTGTAACGCCAAGCAAGACGAATATGAGCAGGATTCGAAGCATGGCAACACAATATTACCGTGTTTTATTCATCTTCGCAACCCTCTCAGGGTGTATCTGCAAGGTGTTGGTAAAGTCTGGGCTTTCAACCAAACCCCCAATCTTTCCTCTTCTTTGGGGAAGGAAGTAAGCTGTTTTCAGGAAGATTCCCAAAGAACCCTTCCGGCAGGGTTTTGGCTCGTGCTACAATGAACCCCGGAGGACGAAATGAAACGCTTCCGGATTCTTTCTTTGACCCTGATCCTGTTCGCTTTGACCATGTTCGGCGCAAGCCTGGTTGGATGCAGCCCGGTTGCCACGGCGGCCTCCTCACCGACTCCCGATAGCCTGTGCGGGAACAGCTTCTGCGATAACGGCGAGACCTCTCTCTCATGTCCACGTGACTGCCCGGTGATGAATTTTAGCGGGGAAATCCAGACCACGTATATCAATTCAGAAGGAGTCGATATTGCCGTGATGGTTGCCGCACCGCAGGCTGAGCGTTATCCGGAGGGGGCGGGAGTGGTGGTGGTGGCCTCGCCAATTTTCAGCGCGGCGGGAGGCTTTATGACGGATCCGGACCTCACCTCGATCGGTCTCATCCAGGTCAGCTACCTGTGGCCCGGTCAAACGGACGCCAGAAGCGGGGTCGAGAGCGGCGGCGCATTTGACTATGGCGGTGAACAGTCCATCCGGGTGTTGCGGGATGTGATCCGATTCGCCTCCGGTCTCATTCCCGATAATGACGAGCGTTACATTTCGTCTCTCACCCGTGTCACACCGCTAACCAATGAAGTGGGCGTGTATGTTTTTTCGGATGCAGGCATTGCAGCAGTCAACGTTTTTTCACTGTATGGTGACGTGCTGCCGGCAGTGCAGTATTATGTCGGACGCGAAAACCCCACGGTGGACACGCTGACGTGCCTGGAGGCCGGCTATGTGGACGATACCGGCCAATTGGTCACGAATACCCTTTACAACTACCCGGCCAGTTACAGTCCGGCGACCATCAACCTGACTTATACCAACGTCGGCTGGGAGGCGACCTATAAGGATGAACATTCTGGCGCAATGGGCCGCGCCTATCTCGACCTGGACGGCAACGGTAACGTCAGTGCCGGTGATTATGTTATGAGCTGGCGCGTCCCGGTCTTATTTGGGAAACGCTATTACTCGGTTGCGCTTACCCAGGCCCTACTGGATACCAACGCCCTCACGCTTTCAACCTGGCCGGCCGATCTGGCTACGCCGGAGGAAGCCGCCCGCGACTGGCCATTCCGCCAAAGTCCAGGCCGTTATGCCGACCTGCCCACGATGATGCCTGATCTGAAAGTGATGCTGGTCTTTGCGCAGGAGGACCATGTGCAGGCGGCGCAGGATAAACCAGCCATTCATCAGGCTTTCCAGGGCTTCCGTTTCGAAGCCAGGCTGTGGGTGCGTTTGAACCCGGACCGGGCCTACGTCCAGTCATTGTTGCCAGCTGCCGGGGAGGATTTCCCGGATAACCCGGCCAACACCGAGCCGGATAACTGGATGCAGATTGGATCGTACGCTTACCCGGGGCAAGGGAGTGCGAGGAGCCTGGTGCCACTTGCTGCGGTGTCCGAGATGGCTGACCGTGCCCATTTCGATCGCTGGGACGAAAACCTAGGCCAGGTGCTATTCATCTACTTCCCACCGACCACACAGCCGTATTAAATTCGGTTCCCTGGAAATCACCGTCTCGTAAGGTGAACAGGGTTGGACGGTTAAAGACTGCGCAATACCCCCAACCCTAAGTTATTTCCAGCCAAATTCTTCAAATGGAATCCCGGCCCGGAAATTTCCAAGCGCCCGCCGGACGTAGGGGACGGTTTTCTCCGGTAGGGCGTCGGGATCCGCCCAGCGCAACTCGTCGCACTTTTCAGGTTCGGCATTGACCGGTTCCCCGCTCCACTTCTGCACGTGAAAGAAAAAGTCCACCCGCTCGTCGTTTTCATGACGGTGGAACACTCCGGCGAAGACCAACTCCGCAGGGTCAATCCGGACCCCGATCTCTTCATGCGCTTCCCGGACGCCTGCCATGCGGACTGTTTCATCCCCGTCCAGATGCCCGGCTGGGACGCTGTAATGCCCGTCCATGTAGCCGGTCTTGTAGCGGCGGAGGAGCAGGATCCGGTTGCGGCGGAAAAGGAAGAGATGGACAGTGATGGGGAATTTTGCGTGCATGGATACCCTTCCTGAACAGGCTGGCTGGTTGAGCAGCCAGCCATTGCGATAAGTCAGGTGGTTAGCTCGTGGCTTTGGGACATTACCAATTGGGCCATTTCTTAAAAACTGAAAGAACCAGAATGTTGGAAAAAGAGTCTTTTACTGATATTCTATATTATGCCAATTCACTATTTCAGAATTAGCGCCGGGGTAGTGTCCTGGAAATAAATTACAATATCAAACACTTTTGCTAAAGCTGCAGTCTCGAAGTACAGTTGCGCGGAATATGGGTCGTAATTGGTTCCAATAAAGCGAAAAGGATGAGGCGCTAAGAACCAATCTGCGGCAGGCGAATCGGTCTTGAGAGTACGCAAATCCAGGAAAAAGCGTGGCAAACCCGCATTATAAAAAAAGGACTCGTAGCTATCTGTTGGCGGCGGATCGACCTGGAAAGTTTGCAGGCTGCTATTCCACCAGGCATTGAAAGAACCCTGGTAGAACAAGAAGCCAAAGACCACCATCTGGTTGCCGTATTGCTTTCGAAGATAGTCACCCATTGACACGAGGTTCTCTTCCCCTGACATGCCAACGTGGTTGTTGTGTGCCCATAAAACAATCCTGGCATCGGAGCCAGCCTGATCCAACACCCATGTTACGTTTTCCGCCATATAACGGTCACGAATATTATAGTTATTATTATTAGAAGCGTAATCCCCGTACTGGATGACAATGCGTGCACTCTGCAGCGCCTGGATAAATTCATCGGGAGATGATGCTGCCGTATAGTCAGCCTGATGCTGGCCAAGCCAATCGTATACGACCTGCAATTTCATTTGACAGCCCGTACTGGATTGAGGGATACAAGAGTAATCATCTGCTATTTGTTGCGCGGCTTGGGGATCGACTTTTTGCATAAATTGAGCCACGTTATGCCTGGCCATTTGGTCGCCTTGCATGTCAAATCCAAAGAAACTGAGCTTTTGGGAATTACTTGGATTTTCATTATAGACACGCATCCATTGAATCATGTCCAGCATTTCCTGCGTGTCCCATATCCCAAGATACGGGTCCTTTAGAAGTTCTGCCGGATCGCCCAAGCCTGTATGTATATAGTTATTTATTAGATTAGCTTCCGGCCAATTGGCTTCGATGGCAAATGTATTGAATCCCAATTCCTGGACCAGAAATTCCAGCATCCGATATTTCATTTGAAAAAACTCGTGCGTGCCATGGGTGGCTTCGCCCAACGCTACAATACGGGCATTGCCAATCATCTTTTTGATCAGCATCAAATCTTCAAGATTACTATTAGGATCTGCCGTATCGAACGGGATTGCAGTGGCTTTAAGCCATAGGATATCCGCACTTACTTCCTGCCCGGTTGCAGATGAGGTTGGAAGAGCTGCGGTAGGTACAACTGTGCTTGTAGATGGACCAGGCACCGTACAAGAGGCCATTAGAAACGCCACAGTTATCAAATAGTTGATATGCTTAATTTTCATCCCAAGCATCCGGTTCCCATGTTTGATCCATTACCGAACCATACTTTTTTTTGGTGGCCTATATAATGTCAATCTCATTTGTATATTCGCTTTGGGACGATGTTTACCTGCTTTGCGAAGGTGCTATTTCTGCCAAACTTGCGGAAAAGACCAGGCTTTTCGCTCGGAAGCAATGCCTGGATGCGGCAGAACCTTTATAAGGGTGAGCAATTACCTTCCACGAGCATATTTCTGGCGCAGGTTCCGGTTGGGGGCGGCGTGCGGCGTTTGGCGGTGGACGGGTTTTCCCTGCAGAGAGGTTACTACCGAAGGGCGGCGCGGCGCGCGTGGGGCGGAGGCAGGATGATCCGGGGCCGGGGCGGTGTAGTTGAAGCCGTCCAGGGTCTGGTGCGGCAGGGGCTTACCCATGATCTTTTCCAGGGAACGCACCATGTCCTTATCGTCGGGGGTGACCAGGGTGAAGGCGTCGCCGGTGCGCTCGGCGCGGCCGGTGCGCCCAATGCGGTGGATGTAATCGTCAGCGGTGGCGGGCATGTCAAAGTTGATGACGTGCGAGATACCTTCCACATCCAGGCCGCGGGCGGCGAGGTCGGTGGCAACCATCACCTGATAATGACCGCTCCTGAATCCGGCCAACGCCGACTGGCGCTGGCCCTGCGAACGGTCGCTATGCAGGCTGGTGGCGCGGAAACCGGACTGCGCGATCTGGCGGGACAGTTTCTCGGCGCGGTGCTTGGTGCGGGTGAAGACCAGCACCGAGCTGGTGTCGGTGCGTTTGAGCAGGGCGAGCAGGAGGGAGGTCTTCAGGTGCTGAGGCACGGGATAAAGAGCGTGCGAGACGGTATGCGCCGGGCGGCTGAGACCGACAGCGATGCGCTGGGGGTTCGTCAGCGTTTGAGCGGCCAGCCCTTCGATCTCCGCCGGGAAAGTAGCCGAGAAGAGCATGGTCTGCCGTTTGGCAGGGACGTGTTTGAGGATGCGTTTCACGTCGGGGAGGAAACCCATGTCGAGCATGCGGTCAGCCTCATCGAGCACGAGGATCTCCACACCCTGGAGGCGGGCGTTGCCCTGGTTGAGATGGTCGAGCAGGCGGCCGGGGCAGGCGACCAGGATCTCGACGCCGTCGCGCAGGGCACGCACCTGGGGGGCAGGGCCCACGCCTCCGTAAATGGTGGCGCTGCGGATGTTCGTACCGGTCCCCAGGTCCCGGATGGCTGCGTGGATCTGTTCGGCGAGCTCGCGGGTGGGGGTGACGATCAACGCCCGGGTGCGGTTACGCGGACCGGTCAACAGTTTCTGTAAAATGGGGAGGACGAAGACCGCCGTTTTACCGGTGCCGGTCTGGGCGGTGGCAATCAGATCCTTCCCGGCCAGGGCAGCGGGGAGGGCGGCGGTTTGGATGGGGGTTGCCTCGGTATAACCGAGACGGTCGATCCCCGCCTGCAGGCGCGGATCCAGGTTGAAATGGTTAAAGCTCACGTATATTCCTTTTCTTCAGAAGTCCGGGGGTGTTGGGGGATTCGAGCGTACTCAAACGTACAACAGCAAGCGACTGCTGAAATAATGCGATTATGTAGGAACAGGGTAACCGAAGATGGTAGGACTGTCAAGGTATGGATCCTTTCGGGGCGAGGCGGCGTGAGGGGATGAGAGGAGAGAACAGAGATCAGAGAGCGGGAGGCAGTAGGCCCAGAGGCACCAGAAGAGCCAGAGGCTCCATAGGAACCGTGCATCGACGCCTCATCCCACGGGGATGCTTCGCAATGGCGTCGATATGGCTGTGTTCGGCGAGTCATCTCGCCGAACCGGTCGATGGCGTTCATCGAAGGCTCGTGCCTTCGATGTGGCGCACTGCGACTTGAAGCCGCAGTGCGCGCATGACGCCGCCTCGACTCGTGGCGACTTGCCACACGGGAGTCCCCTTACGGGGATGATATGCTTCGCAAAGGTCGCAGTACGCACAAAATGAATTGTCAAAACAAAGAGGAACAATTCATTTTCCCGAGCAACAGTAAAAGTTCTTCATATGTATGTGTATCGTTCTGGGTAAGCCTTCAACGAAATTTGGGATTTGTTTTTGCAAACAAATCAACTGGTGGGATCATTAATACTTCGACAAGGTTTCGACAGGCTCAACCTAGCGGCTCAACATAACAGCTCAGGACATGGTGAGCTTCTATCACAGCTTTGGGATATCGGTTGTTAAGGTCCTGACAAACACGGCAAGGAAGATAATCAGCCATGGTTATTATAGAACAAATGTGCTATTAAGTCAAGAAGGAAAAACGAGAATAGGGATCAGGTAATTAGGGATTAGGTATCAGGGATGAGGGAGCAGGTGACTTGGGATAAGGTAATGGATGATGAGGTGAAAAAGAAAAATGCCGCTCGCGACAGGGCAAGGAGGATAGGTATTAGAGCAGGGATGGAGGGAGGATGCGAAAATCCTGGACTGGCCGGTCGCCCGGGAAGCCGGTCTCACCCACGGTTGAATTATGGGTTGTTCAAAGCCTGGGGCAGGGCTTTCACAAATTCGGAAAGTCTGGGAATCCCCACCCCCTAACCCCCGCTGTATGGCACAGGTTTCGACGCCTCGTCCCACAGGGATCCCCTTGCGGGGACGATGTCCCGAAAGAACACTGGAATGACATACTTCGCAATGTCGCGAAACAGCCGTGCTTGGCAACTCGTGTCACCAAACCGGTCGATAGCGGCCTCGATAACTCATGTCATCTACCAGACGATGGCGGCTTGAGGCCGCCCCGGCTTGTGACGCCGCTTCGACACGTGACGGCTTGCCCCACGGGGGTGTTTTGCAAAGACCGCCTCATCCAGGCTTCGGCTAGTGACAAAGGAGACGGTCTGAGCTTGCCCCGATAAAGTGGACACAAAAGATGTCCAGATCCAGTACACTAGAAAGGATAGGAACAGGATCATGGACGAACAGAAAAGGGAATACCGAACGTACGCGGAAGAATTCAAGTTAGAAGCCTTGGAACTGCT
>CAIQQN010000227.1 GCA_903873975.1 uncultured Anaerolineales bacterium | reverse complement strand
GTGCTGCGGGCAGGTGGGTTTTCAGTAAAGAATTCGGCGTAAACAGCATTCATTTTAGCAAAATCAGCCATGTCCTTCAGGAAGACGATGGTTTTAACCACCCGCTCCAACCCGGACCCGGAATCTGCCAGCACGTGACGAATATTGGTCAATGCCTGGCGGGTCTCCGCTTCGATCCCGCCCAGGACGATTTCGCCGGTGGCAGGCTCCAAGCCAAGTTGGCCGGAAGTGAAGACCAGGTCACCGGTGCGGATGGCAACGGAATAGGGGCCAATGGCCTTGGGAGCCTTGTCGCTGATAATGACTTTTTTATCCATAATCGCCTCTCGTTGAATAGGTTGTAATGATTGTATCATCACAACAAACCGGGGGATGGGTGTGAGCGGGCAGCTTCGCCGCCCGCTCACACCCATCCCCTTCTGTTTATTGAGAAGATGATGTTGATTCTACTGCAAAAAACTGGCAGAGACACGGCGACCAGCCGTGTCTCTGGAGAGAGGCGAATGAACTTATCACGGGGTGGTCGGTCGGTGGGCATCGCGGAAGGCTCTGACGGCTTCGCGCATGGCCTGACCGGTGCCATTCACGGCGGCATGTGTATTCTCGAGTACCTGGATGAGAGCTTTGGTGGTTTCGATCGACGCGGCGCGATCGGTCACTTTGCCATCTGCGCTGAACCCATTGTGGCTGGCGATGATGGCAGCCCCTGGAACATGGGCAGCCCTCACAGCCGGGATGACGGCGGCAAGGGCATCCAACGCGGCCTGGACGGCGGAAGTGTCCCAACCTTTTTGATTGGCCCTGTCGATCAGTGATTGGGCCTTGGTGAAGAACTCATCGGCTTTGGCAAGCCAGTCATCCTGGCGCTGGTAGACAGCTTGGGCGCGAGCCCAGATTTGTTCCAGGCGAGCGTAGTCCCATATTTGAACCGGGACTACCATATTGGCAGGCGGGGTGGTTTCGTCGTGGAGACCGGCCGCGGAGGCACTGGAGGCGGGCAGGGCAGCCAGTCCAATGGCAAGCACCAGGGCTGCCAGGGCAAATTTCTTTAAGAACGGGATGAGCTTGGACATGTTTTTTTCTCCTTTTGAGTTTGGTTGTGATAGTTGCATTGTAGGTCTGTCAAGTAACCCGCTTATGGTATGGATGTAAAATAATTGTAAAACGTCTTTTGACCTTTGCTTGACAATCTTCCTCTCTGCGTGTAAAATCTCACCCGCTCAATTGAAAGAACGTTTGCGGGCCGAGATAGCTCAGTTGGTAGAGCACACGACTGAAAATTGTGGTGTCGCCAGTTCGATCCTGGCTCTCGGCACTCTCGGCCAGATACCAAGTTCACTGCGGGCGTAGTACAGTGGTAGTACGTCTCCTTGCCAAGGAGAAGGTCGTGGGTTCGAATCCCATCGCCCGCTCAAAAGATTGAGGATTGCAGATTCCCAATCAGCAATCCTCAATTTATCATCAACCAACGACCGGCGTCGTGGCCAAGTGGCAAGGCAAGGGTCTGCAAAACCCTCATCACGGGTTCAAATCCCGTCGACGCCTCTGATTAAGACGAGTCCGCAAGGGCTCGTTTTTTGTTTTGGGTGGGGGTGGCACGCTTGCAAGGCCTTCATCACGGGTTCCCCGGCAGGCGGGACT
>CAIQQN010000226.1 GCA_903873975.1 uncultured Anaerolineales bacterium | reverse complement strand
ATGGGAGCCATTTGGGCAGTATCGCCATAGTCAAAGGCGTAGACGCCCTTCGTCAGTGAGGGGGTCGCAGTCGGCTCGACGGCCACCAGGCGTGTGCGCTGCCCGTCCTTCAGGTTCTGGCGCAGGAACGGGTAGGCAATCCCGGCAAAATTCGAGCCGCCCCCCACGCAGCTGATGACCACCTCGGGGTAGTCCCCGGCCAGAGCCATCTGCTTGAGGGCTTCCTCGCCGATGACGGGCTGGTGCAACAGCACGTGGTTCAGCACCGAGCCGATACCGTACTTCTTCATCCCATTGGAGGTGGCAGCCATTTCCACAGCTTCCGAGATGGCGATACCCAGCGAGCCGGTATTCTCCGGATCCTTGGCGAGCAGGGCGCGTCCGTATTCGGTGCGATCGGTTGGGCTCGCAAAGACCTGCGCCCCGTAGGTCTGCATGAAGATGCGCCGGTAGGGCTTCTGGTTGTACGAGATTTTGACCATGTAAACTTCCAGGTCAATGCCGAAGAAGTTGCAGGCCATGGCCAGCGCGGTGCCCCACTGACCGGCACCGGTCTCGGTGGTCATGGCTTTCGTCCCGGCAACCTTGTTGTAAAAAGCCTGCGGGATGGCTGTGTTCGGTTTGTGGCTGCCCACCGGCGAGACGGACTCGTTCTTAAAGTATATGTGGGCAGGCGTGCCGAGGGCTTTTTCCAGCCGGCGGGCACGGACAAGCGGGGTCGGGCGGTAGAGTTTGTAAATCTCGCGCACTTCCTCCGGGATCTCGATGTAGCGGTCGGTGCTGACTTCCTGCTGGATGAGTTCCATCGGGAACAGCACCGAGAGGAACTCCGGCGTGATCGGCTCTTTCGTCATCGGGTTCAACACCGGGGCGGGCGGGACGGGGCTATCGGCCAGCACGTTGTACCAATTTTTCGGCAGGTCGGTTTCGTTCAACATAAAACGGGTTTGGTCAGACATGGCATATCTCCTTTTTGAATAGTAGGTGGATGGTCAATAGGGAATTGGGAAATCGGGTAACCAGGTATCAGGTAACCAGGGACATTGGAAAAAAGAACCTTCAGGGTGGGTGAAAAGCAACAGGGTACATGTTTTCTGCTCCTTAAATACAAACGCGTTCGTCCGTAGAACGGGACGAACGCGTAGTCCGTGGTGCCACCCGAATTAGGTTGGCTGATCCCGCCATGCGGGACTTACAAAAATTCCCTGCATGATGCACAGGGAAAAGCCAGCCTCACTCATTGAGTCAGCTAGTCAACCGTCTGAAAGTTTTCTAAGTGACTCCGCTGGATAACGGCTGCGGCTTCCGGCTCGGGTTACTCGGCGTGCGCCTTTCTCCCTGCGACTCTGAGGTCCATTCAACTCCATCGTGCGGGCAGGACTTTCACCAATTACCGCCTGCTCTCTGGTCCGCCGTATGAGGCTTACTCGTCCTCTTCAGCGTCTTTCAGGTATTGGATGTGATTATATGCAGAAAAATGAGATTGTCAATGGTTGCAAATCCGAAAGGGTTATTTTGTTGGTTCTTTTTTCTTCCGGGGACGGCGTCCGCCCCAAGCAATGCCAACCAGTATCACAACTACCATCAGAATGGCCAGAGCAATGATGCTGGTAGTATCAGCATAAACTGTTTTATCGATTGGAGTAGGATTGGGGGTGGGAGTGAAAATCTCTTCGCTGCCTGCCTGCCTGGTGTTTGTGACAGCCAGCGTGGAGCCCAATGCTTCATTTTCGGGTTCTACCGGCGTAGTGGACGGCGTCTTCAAAGCCAAGGTAACCGTGGGGGTGACCGTTGCATTGGACAAGGCATGGGCGGGGATAAAGGCACGCAGAGTTCCAATAAGGAAAAAACCAATAACCAGGATGAACAATACAATGACAAGCGGGCGGGGAAGTTGAGTGTGGTTCATCGCAGCCCAGAGTATATCACGAGATAATTATCGAAGGCATTTGCCGATCGCAAGAGCACTCTAAAGCCATTGAATTAGAAACTTCCCGCAAGCATTGCACGGGAAGTTCTTTCTGGCGGAGAGGGCGGGATTCGAACCCGCGAACCTTTAGGGTTACACGCTTTCCAAGCGTGCGCGCTAAGCCAACTACGCGACCTCTCCGTAAGGCGGGCGAATTATACCATAACGAAAAATATTGGGCGACAGTTTGTGGCCTTCGCCCAATTTACTGCTCCATGCATTAATTTCTGAACCGCAGCAACCAATACTCAGGGAAAAAACAACGACGAGAGTTCAAATATTCACGCAGAAGCCTGTACGCAGCTATTTCCCGTTTGTCGTTTTGGCAGCTCCGTTCAGGGGGCCGGTTTTCTTCTTCTGAGACAGGGGAATATCGCGCGGCGTAAGCAAATTCCAACGTGAAGCGCCAAGGTAGAGAATTTCCAAGATCAAGTCTTCATACGATATCCCCTGGGCATTACTCTGGATGCATAGGTCGCTATAGCCTGGTGTCAGGCCGGGCAGGGGGTTGATCTCCAGCAAGCGCGGCTGGCCGTCGGAATCGAGACGGATGTCGGTGCGGGAGACATCCAGGGCGCCCAGGACTACATGCGCCCGCCAAGCCAGACGATGGAGTTTTTTGGTCAGTTCAGGGTCAACCGGGGCCGGGCATAGGTAGCCGGGTGCGCCTTCCGAGCCGACCAATTTAGCCTTGGCTTCCAGGCCATAAATGCCGGGCGTGATGGAACGGCTGCTGTCCAACTCCAGAATGGGCAGGCGGAGGAAGCCATCTTTTTCATACCATTCGGGATGGCGGGAGTAGAGGACGGTATCGTAGCGGCCCATGATCCCGATTGTGAACTCGCGACCCGGTAAAAAGGTCTCGACCAGCGCCGGTTGATGGTACAGGCGGATGACGTAGTCGGCGCGCTCGCGCAGTTCAGCCTCATTGTTAACGATGGCTTTTTCGTCCACGCCCATGCCGGTGCCCTCGCGGGCAGGCTTGACGAAGAGCGGGAAGTGCATTTCGGGGCGCAGCGGCTCATCGCCGAAGGTAAATTCCTGGAAAGGAGCCACAGGCAGGTTTCGGTCACGCCAGATGCGTTTGGTCAATGTCTTATCCAACGAAATGGCATTAGTCAGGACGCGCGATCCGGTGTATGGGATTTTGAGCATTTCCAGCAGGGCTGGAACCTGGGCTTCGCGGGCATCACCCCCCAATCCTTCGGCGATGTTGAAGCAAATGTCGGGCCGGGCTTGCTTCAACGCATGCGGTAGATCTCTGTCGGCCTGGATGAAGACGGACTGGTGACCGCCAGTTTCGATGGCCGCCCGGATTTTATCAATGGTCTCGATGTAGTCGTAGTCCGCGCCGGCGTCTGGAGGTACATCCGCTGGGAGTGCTTTCCCGTGCTCTTTGATATTGGCGAGCACGGCCACCCGCCACGGACGCGCCGGGCGCGGGGCTGAACTGGGAGGTTTGTCGTTTTCCTTTTCTTGCAGTGGAGCAATCATTTTTCACCTTTTGGAAAGATTTTGGCGGTGCGGAGTATACGCCATTATGGAAAAATAACAAGAGGTGAGTTTTGTTTTTGATTGTGTAAGAACTATGGGAGCGGCGTCAGGGTCGCGAGAGGCGGAAGGATAAAATTAAAAGCCGCCCAGGTTGCGAAGACGATGACCAGCGCCAGCAGGATCAGGACCGCCAATCCCAACCACACCCAACGCCAGAAGTTGCTTTTCTTTTTCGATGGGTCTTCCCGGGGTACGAGTATCAGCGCTACGGTGATGTTGTCTTTCCCCTGGCGGGAGCAGGCCAAATCCACCAGCGCCTGCGCGGCAGACTGGAGGTTCAGACCGCGCACCGCCGGTTCGATGTCGGCATCCTCCACCACATCGGTCAGGCCGTCGGTACACAGCAGGAGCAGGTCGCCGGGGAGCAGGCGCAGTCCCTGGTTGGAACGCGCCTGGGTGTCGGTCTCGTCCTTTGCCAACCGCAGGCGGGTATCCGCCTGAGGCGTTTTGGAGGAACCCAGGTAGCGGCGGATAACGTGCACATTCGGGTGCTTGCGCACATCTTCCGGGCCCAGGATGCCTTTCTCCACTGCCTCCTGCACCCAGGTGTGGTCCACTGTCAACTGCATGAGGCTGCCATTGCGCAACAGGTAGACGCGCGAATCCCCTACTGAAGCAATGAACAACTGGCTGCCAATGACCCAGGCGCAGGCACAGGTTGTGCCCATTCCCAGACGCTGGGTATCGTCTTTGGCTTTCGATGCGATTGCTTCGCTGGTGACCTGGATGGCATGATCGAGGATGGCCAGCGGATGACGGATATCAGATTGGGCCACCATGTGGCTGATGGTCTCAACAGCCATCTCGGCCGCTACTTCCCCGGCGCGGCGCCCGCCAATCCCGTCCGAGACAATGGAAAAGACCGACTGCGTGGGATCAGTTTCGCTCACGCGGTAAGACGAGATGGCGAAGCGGTCTTCATTATGCTTGCCGGCCATGCCGGGATGGGTTATGGCGGCAACTTCCAAGGGAGAATTTGTTGTGCGGATCATCTCTTCCCGTTCAATTTGCTTAGCAAATCGAACCAGGACTACCTCGTCGTTGGAATGACTTGCGGTGTGGGACGTTCAGGCGGCTTGCGCAGCATGAACCGGTACGAGAGCCGTCCTATATGGAGCACATCGCCGTGCTGCAGGCGGCGGGGAGCTGTCAATCGCTCGTAGTTGATCCACGTCCCGGCGACGGATTTTTCATCGGAAAGGATATACTCGCCATGCTCTTCTTTGAGCCGGGCATGCAGTGGCGAAACCGACGGGTCATCCAAAATGCGAGTGGCCTGGATAGGGTCTGAGCCAAAGGTTATTTCCGGAACCGTAATGGGGATGGGCGGTGCAGTGATCGGCTGGCCGTCGTCCTTCAAGCGGACAAGGTAAGCTCCAGATGGTTTGGCCGGACGCTTCCACGGCAGGCGAAGGCCGCGCTTCCCCCCCTCGGTCTGGACGGATTGGGTCAACGGGTCGCGGCGGGACCCGCGGCCTGCCGGGGTCGAACGACGTTTTT
>CAIQQN010000225.1 GCA_903873975.1 uncultured Anaerolineales bacterium | reverse complement strand
CACGATGAGCCGGGCGTTATCTCCGACTTTTCCCAAACTGAGATACACCTCGCCACCTAGCGGCGTGTATTTGATGGCATTCGAGATCAGGTTGATCAATACCTGCTTCAACCGATCGCGGTCGCCGTTGATCATAATCTGGTCGATCTCGGGGAGTCTTAACTGCACCCGTTCACGCGCCAAGATGCGCATTTCTTTGAATACTTCCAGCAGGAGTGTATCCATTTCGACCGGGGCAAAATGCAGAGGCAGTTTCCCTGATTCGGCTTGCGCTTCCAGAAGCAAGTCTCCGACGAGACGAGTGAGACGGTCGGCTTCGTCTTCGATATTATCCAGGGATTCCTCGTCCACCTGTTTCATACGGCGCATCAGGTCCGCGTTGCCCTTGATGACGGTCAACGGGGTGCGCAGTTCATGGCTTACGTCGGCCAGAAAACGCTACTGGGAAGTGAAGAGCTGCTCCATCCGTCCCAAGGTATCGTTGAAGGCGGTCACCAGACGGCCCATTTCATCGTTTTCAGGGCCGCGCTGGGGCAGGCGTTGGGACAGGTCATCGGCATCCGATATGCGCAGGGCACTCTCGGTGATGTCAACCAGCGGCGAGAGGGCTTGGCCGGTTAAGAACCATGAGAGTGCTGCAGCAAAGAGGATGGCGGCTATTGCAATGACTATGGTCGTTTGCACGAGGGACTGACGGGTGGTATCCACCATGGTCATACTGGCAGCCACTTGCAGGGTCCCGATCGGACGCCCCCCCGCCTCCAATGGGACGTTAAGGACGCGCAGGTGTACTTTCTGGACCATGGCATTGCGGTAAATGGAGCGTTTTAACTGGTAGCCAATTGGGTCGAACGGTTGGTTAATCTGACCGAGGCCAGGGGAAGAGGAGTGCAGCCGCCCGTTGTCATCCCAGATTTGATAGAAAATAAAAGAAGTCAGGTTGAGCTTGGGAAGGGTTTCCTGGCTGAGTTCACCCGCCGGCCCAACGCGCCAGCCAAGCAGCAGGTCATTGGCGGTCTGGTTCAGGGTTGTATCCACCTGGGTTACCAGCAGAAGGTTTACCAGGGAATAGAGCAGGATGCCGAAAACCAGCAGGATTCCCCCGGTGAGTGCTGAGTATAAGATTGTCAGGCGTAAACGCAGGGACATTACGGGTTCTCGCGCAGGACATAGCCTACGCTGCGGACGGTATGGATCAAGCGCGGCTCATTTCCCGATTCGAGTTTTTGCCGCAGGTAGCGGATGTAGACTTCCAGCACGTTGCTCTCGCCGCCGAAATCGTAACCCCAGACACGGTCAAAGATAACTTCGCGCGTCAGCACCTGGCGCGGATGGCGCAGGAACAGTTCGAGCAGTTCATACTCTTTGGCTGTCAGCGGAATGAGTCGTTTGCCGCGCGTCACCTGGCGGGAAAGGCTGTCCATCGTCAGGTCGGCAAACTGGTAGACCTGGTTGCGCTCGGTTTGTGTGCGGCGCAGCAGGGCGCGCATGCGGGCAAGGAGTTCCTCCAGATTAAACGGCTTGACAAGATAATCGTCCGCACCGGCGTCCAGACCCTGCACACGGTCCTGAACGGTATCCTTGGCGGTCAGCATCAAAATGGGTAGGCTACCCCCCATCCGCAGGCGGCGGCAGACCTCCAACCCGTCCATACCGGGCAGCATCCAGTCCAGAAGGACCAGGTCGGGGTGATTGTCGTGAGCCAGATTCAGGCCGGTGCGACCGTCGGTGGCAATGTCCACCAGGTAGCCTTCGTAAGCCAGCCCGCGCTGGAGTACTTTTAAAATAGCTGGGTCGTCTTCGATGATGAGAATGCGTTCGTTCATAATGAGCCTCTGTCCACAATATACCACAATCTTTTGGTAGAATGGTTGTATGCCGCTCTCAAAACGGATCTTCGACCTGGTGGTGACCACGCTCGGCTTATGTATAATCCTACCGGTTTTGCTGGTTATCAGCGTTTTGGTCTGGATATTCCTCGGAACTCCCATCCTGTTCCTCCAACCGCGCCCCGGCTACAAGGGACGATCTTTCGTCACCTATAAATTTCGGACGATGACGAACCGCTGCGGGCCAGACGGAAACCTGCTGCCAGACGCCAAGCGTTTGACTCCCTTTGGGCGTTTCCTCCGCTCCACCAGTCTGGACGACCTGCCCCAATTCTGGAACGTATTACGCGGCGAAATGAGTCTGGTGGGACCGCGTCCGCTGCTGATGCGCTACCTGGAGCGTTACACTCCTGAGCAGATGCGCCGTCACGATGTGCTGCCCGGAATCACCGGCTGGGCACAAATCCACGGGCGCAACGCCATCGACTGGGACGAAAAATTCCGGTTGGACGTGTGGTACGTGGACCACCGGTCATTCTGGTTGGATATCAAGATCATGTTCCTGACGCCATGGAAGGTATTCAAACGTGAAGGTATCAGCCAGCCCGGTCAGGCCACGGCGGAGGAATTCAAAGGGAACCACTAGGACCTATTCAAAGCAGGACATCCTCACGGACAGAATCCAACTTCGACTGCCTCCCGTTGGGAATCAACCTTAATTCATAGCAGAACGCCCGGCGTCCTTATCAGGTCACCGGGCGTTTTCCAAGCTTAATTCCTGCTGTCTTGCTCTTTTATTTGGCGGGGAAACTGGAAATTGTCGCGGCCGGAATAACTTGCAAACGGCCTCTTTACGGCTGAGTGTGCATTATTGTGCCAGCAAATCCGCCAGCACCCTGGCTGAATCTTTCTCCACCACCTCGTGCAGAGACTGGCCGTGGGCATCCATGGTCACCACCACCGGGAAGTCTTTGACTTCGATCACCCAGATGGCCTCCGGCACGCCAAACTCGAGTTTATAGACTCCCAACACCTTTGCCACGGATTGAGCGATAAGGGTTGCCGCGCCGCCGATGGCATGGAAGTAAACGGCCGGGACCTCCTGACAGCCCTTTAAAGTCTTTGCGCCCATACCACCCTTCCCGATCACACCCTTGAGGTTGAAGTGTTTCATCACATCGGCCTGGTACGGCTCTTCGCGGATGGAGGTGGTCGGGCCGGCGGCTACAAATTTATATTGTTTCGTGTCCAGCCCGGAGACGACCGGTCCGCAGTGGTAGATGACGCCGCCAGCCAGGATCTGCTTGAGGGCTTCATAGACCTGCAAATCTTCGCCCTGCGGTTGGCGGGTCTTTTTGATAAAGGTCTCGATCAGCCATTTGTGGACCACGTCACGGCCGGTAACTATGACGCCGGTCAATGCCACCGGTTCGCCAACCTTCAGGCTGCGGATGGTTTCGTCGCTGATGGGAATGTTTATTTCGCGCATATTCTCCTCCTTCACTAGACACGAAGGGCACCAAGGTTACCAAGGGACGAACCTAGCGAACTCTGTGCTTAATCGTAGATGATCTCGTCACCTCTGACGGTCATCTTGCGTCGCCGGTACGCCCAGCACATGTACGAGATGGTGACGAAGTACGAGGCTGGCAGGCGGGAAAGGCCGGTAATCTTGGTGTCAATGACGGTCGTTTTACCGCCAAAGCCCATCGGACCGATGCCCAACTGGTTGGCTTCACCGGTCAGGCGTTCTTCGAGTTCAGCCAATTTTGAGTCCGGGTTGCGCGTGCCAATCTTGTCCAACAGCACTTCCTTCGACTTGACATATCCGGAACCTCGATCACCGCCGATGGAGACGCCCAGAATTCCCGGCGCGCAGCCCTGACCCTGTGCCCTTTGCACTGTGTCCAGGACGACCTTGCGGACCCCGGCCAGGTCGCGGCCTGCGCCGAGACGGTTATCCGGCAGGGAATATTGTGCACCGACGTTCTCGCAGCCGCCGCCTTTGAGCATCAATTCGATCGTCAATTCGTCGCCCTCGACCTCGTCAAAATGGATGTAGGGGAAATCATCACCGCCCAGGTTGTTGCCGCTGTTCTTGTCGTAGACCGCCTCCACGGCATTGGGGCGCATGTAGGACTTCCTGGTGGCCTCGGCCAGAGCGGTGCGGATCTGCTGTTTGAGTTTGAGGGTGCTCCAGCCTTCAGGGAATTTAACGTAAAAGATGGGCGTGCCGGTATCCTGGCAGATGGGACTGGAATTTTTACGGGAGAGTTCCACATTCTTGAGGATGGTCTCGAATGCGCCGCGCGCCGCCGAGCCGGGGGCTTCCTTCTCGACT
>CAIQQN010000224.1 GCA_903873975.1 uncultured Anaerolineales bacterium | reverse complement strand
GGCACGAACAGCGATCTTTGAGTATATTGAAGTTTGGTACAATCGGCAGCGTCTGCATTCCACTCTCGGCTACCTAAGCCCTGCCGAATTCGAACTGGTTTCTGGACATTAAACGTGTCTATTAAACCGGGGCAAGCTCAGTTCGTCGCGAAGCATCAACAGAGCAGAGTGCAGGGGGGTTGCAGCAGTATGGGCAGCGTTAGCGATTATTTTCAGGGCTTCCATACTTGAGAGTCCCTGCGAAGGTTTTCCAATTGTCTCCAATGGCGCTCAATTGCATTACGCCCCTTATCTGTAATCTGCACTTGAGTATTTGGCCTTTTATCAACAAATCGCTTTTCAACCTGTACCAGTCCACCATCCTCAAGTTTGGAGATGTGACTGGAAAGATTGCCCCCCGTCAAACCTGTCAATCGTTGAAGAAAAATATAGTCAGCACTTTTACAGGCGGCAAGAGCAGTCATGATTGATAAACGAGCAGGTTCATGAATGAGTCTATCCAGCCCAGCCAGTTCTTCAAATGGAGAAGTCATTATTTGTTCTCCATTCGGGATGTCAGAGTACGCACTAGGAATATGTGTCCCCAAATACCGGCGATAATCGTAAATATACCAATTACGATTGCCATCCCAAGGATTTGGTTCTTTATTCCACACGCCTGCCACCAATTGGAACCGTCGAGCAGAGGTAAAACACTCACTCCTGCCATCAAAATAGCTCCCAAGGGGTAATAGAGAAGAAAGCGCCCCTTTACCAACCAGGTTATTCTGATGTAATCAGTCAAGAGGCCAGCAGCAAACACTAATCCCAGCAAACTGACGGGTAATTTGCCCGATGCATCCAACCAAAACGCACCCAGAGCAAGAAACCCACCCACTACAGAAATCAGCCATTCAAGGCGGCGACTTTCGGGAGTGCGCTGCACTCGACCAAAAGTATGCAAGTAATATCGGTCAATTGCGAAAAGAATTATCAATGAACCGACCACGCCCACAACCGGCACAAAAAAATCTCTCACCGGATACTGTAGCCCATTGGCCCAAAGGGACACCAACACGAGACACAATCCCAGCGGTACAGCCCGTAGTCCTTGCAGATTGGAAAAATTAGTGGCAACAAATCGGATCTCTTTTAGGTTTTGCATTGCTCACTCCTTGTTGTGCAATATACATTGCAGTGCAAACTATATTGTAGTATAAAGTTAACATAAATCTTTGTCAAGTATCACTTTTAGCAAACAAACGGACTTCTCGTTGCAGGAGAAGTCCGTTTGTCAGATGGAAGGTTCAGTTCAAGTTAGTTATTTAGGTTAATGAAGCTACGAGATATCCAACGGTTTGGCTCAGCGGCAGCAGCGGTGACGGACGTTTTCCAAAACTTTCGCCAGCAGATCTTTTACCGAAAAAGATGCATTCAAGGAGGTTTAGACTCGCATCAGGAATAGCGATGGTTTTCTTCGCTTTTTCTTCAAAGGCGACCTGACCGTTCAACCATGACAGTTCACGAGGGTGGGTATTTGGTTGCCAGCATAGATGTCCCCTGGAAGTAGCGGAAATGACCCATCTGGAATAACAGCATGGCATAATTTTGAACGGCATCAATGTCTGGAAATTCCTCCACACCACAGCCAAGCCATTTCTCTGTTGACCAGACCGGGGTGCACATCAGCATAGTCTTTCCGCCCACACTCTTCAAAGCCGCCTCCACTTTGGCTGCATGGGCATTTTGCTCTGCTTCGGACAACTGATACCAGCCCTCTATAAATCTGGCATTGAAAAATTTGTAGATCGGACCAGCCATTTGACACCTCCTTGCAAATAAACTCCTCCTTGAACGCGTCTTTTCAGGTAAAAGCCCTGCCAGAAAAGACGGTGCTACAGCTTAGTGACAAAGCAACCATACGACTGAATACATTATCGCGAAGGATCTCGACTGGTTTTTAACCTTCGCGGTGAAACAAAATGCAAATTCATTATAGGTCGAATATTGGGAAAGTCAACTGGTTGTTTAAGAAAGCCACAAAGATGGAAAAAAAAGAAAAAAGTGACGATGGGGACGGCCACGGTGTAAGGATAGGGGAGGGAACGGGGCAAAGGAATGATATTAAATACTCAAAAATCGAAAAAATTGGGTCTTAAATCGTCAAATTGGCGTAGGGTAAGTGTATGGCAAGCATCAAGAACATTTTAGATTGTGGATGGTAAGATTGTGCTGTACGACAATTTCTCTCCTCCTTATTTCAAGAGAGCCGGGGTTGGATCCCCCGGCTCTCTCGATTCAATGAGTCCTATCATCAGCTGCGAGAGTGCCTCCTCCAAACCCCTCGGTTTCGGTCGGGACATGTCCTTCGGATTTACCGCGGAGATACACTCCGGGTAAGATATCCCGAAAGAACGCCGGGAGGATGTGCTTCGCGACGGCCGGCGCGGTGAGGGCGATGGGGACGGTCAGGGTTTAGGGAAGGGGAGGAATACAAATCCTTGAGAGGATGAACTAGAGGTTTAATAAAATTCTGTCATTATATTGGGTCACGGGATTAGGCCACGCCCCGCCCTTGATCGGGCGACTGCTCGTGGGTTGGAGTGATGAACCACATAATAAGGAAACGAGGCGTGGCCTGGAACTAAACGCTGTATAAAATCAGCTCTTAAATGCTTGCCGACAGTTCAGGCTTCCATCCTTGCTTTCAGATTCGCCAGCATCGCGTCCATCTCATTCTGGTTCTGTTTGATGATGAATGCCTCAGCCAGCTTGCCAAGCAAGGGGACGGGCACAGTATATTCCACCTGTACAGTCAACTTCGTGCCTCCCGCCTCCGGCTGGTAGGTCCAGACGAACCTGCTCTGGATCCCTTTCGTGCTTTCGGTCACGTTACGCTGGTTTTTGATCCACTCGGTCGCCTCTGAGGCGCCTTCGATGCGCATGCCGGCCATCTTGTACGTAAAGTTAAATTTGTTCCCGCCTGCGGCGGACCGCTGGACGTCCCTCACCTCGACCATGCTGGGCCAGATCTCGGGAAAATTATTGGCATCGGCCATGAAGTCGAATACCTTCTCGACGGGGGCTTTAATCATTACGGACTTCTCTAACTTAGCCATGTTATCACCTCCTTTCTGAAAGAGATCACTCAGTATGCTGATTTCGCACAACTTCTCGACTGGTTTTCCGCCTGCAAGGTGAAACGGAATACATATTCATTATAGGTCGGATTTTAGTAAAGTCAACTGGTTGTTAAAAAAAGCCAGGGAAGGCGGGAAAAGCGCGATAATAACCGTACATAAGAAGCTATAAGGAAGATGTAGATAGAAGGAGGCGAAATGAACGGACATGCCCTGCTGATCGGGGTGTTGATCGGTCTACTCGCCACCGTAGTCATGGACCTGGGGGGGTGGTCTTGGCCTTCTGCTTGGCATCGCCAGCTGCAACCCACGGCGAATGGGTCACGAGCTGATTGGACGCTGGATAGGAACTATATTTCACGGCAAATTCAAACACGCAGATATACTGAAGAGCCCGCCGCTGCGCGGGGAGTTCCCCTTTGGCATTTTGATCCATTATCTAATCGGTGTCATCCTGACGCTCATCTAATTCGCGTTCCTGCAAATAACGCATCTTCAAACGACTGCGTTGATGGCGTTTGCATATGGCCTGATCACGATAGTATTCCCCTGGTTCCTGATGTTTCCCGCTGAAGGAATGGGATGGATGGGAAAGGATGCTCCCGGTAAAGCCCACCTTACCGAGGCAAGCCTGTTCAACCATGCTTTCTTTGGCCTCGGCCTGGCTGTGTGAATTGCGATACTCAAACCCTTTTGAGACTACTCATTATGGTTGCTGGAGGGACGGTTGGGGATGGTCACGGTTCAGGGAGAGGGGTGAGTGGGAGATACTGCGCAAAGACTAAGAACCGGGAGTACCTGTTGGGGTAGGAGTGTCCGTGGGGACAGGCGTATTTGTCGAGGTAAAGGTACTTGTCTGGGTAGGGATCGTGGCGTATGTCGAGGTAGGAGTATTTGTCGGGGTAGGGGTATCTGTCCACGTAGGGGTATCTGTCGGGGCAGGAGTATCTGTCAGGACAGGAGTGTCGGTCGGGACAGGAGTGCTGGTCCAAACAATTTCCACCGATTGGGAAGTCGTAGTGGGTGTTAGAGACGGATACAAAAAATACCTTGTAGACGTGGAGGAAGCTGTTGGCGTGGCGGTGGAGGTGGGAGTGGGAGTGGGGGTTGTAGTTGGAGAAGAAGAAGCGGTTTTAGAGGGTGTGGAAGTAAGTTCCAGGAAGATCGCTGAGGGCTTAGGTACGCCTGTCTCACCGAGAGTTGGGATGTGCCCACCCGATGAGGTCGAAATCAAACCCCGGGCGAAAACTTGCCAGCCGATTACCGCCAACAGCAGGATGAATGAGACTGCCAAGACTATTTTCCACTGATTTGCACCCCATACTGGCTTTGGTCGAGGAGCGCAGATTTCCGGAGGGAGAGGTCCAACCTGCTGCCTGAGGAAGACCGGGCAAGTATCATGTGCGTTCGCCAGACAGTACAGCTCTTGATGATCCATCTTAGGAGGATACGAGGGCTCAGCCAGGTTGCAATAATTACGAATCGAACTGTAGGCTAATGAGGTGGAAGGATCATCTTTCAGTCCTAAAAAGGGGCAGATCATTGTTTATCATCCAAAACTATTTCAAGATAATCACAATGGATGGAATATAAAAAACGTCGGATGATAGGAAGTATAGATAGAATGTGGAGAAAGGTCAAGCGGTTTGGCCAGGCAACACAGAAGGCGGAATAAAACAAGAACCGTGACAATGGGGAGAAGGCCTCCAGGAAATGCACCGGGAGGATGTCCCGGAAGAGCACCGGGACGATAAGGAGCGCCTATTGTCAGGCTGGAAGCGTGATCTGAACCTTCCCCTGCTTTGCCAGCTGCCTCTTGCCCCTGCCCTCGTCTTCGTAGATCTCATAGACCAGTTCCATCGGCACCACTTTGCCGAGCATGGCCTGGACCGGGCAGTATTTTGTTGCGCTCAGTTCGATGGCGCGCAGAAGCGCCGCCTCGTCCACGCCACGGCCGGTGACCAGGAAGGTGATGACTGCGTGTGTGAACACTTGCGGGAATTCCTCCGCCTGGTCGGCGTGGACTTTTACTTCGAAGGCGGTCACTTCCTGTTTCTTTTTCGTCAAGATGGAGATAACGTCCATCGCCGTGCACCCGGCCAGGCTGACGGCCATCAGCTCCAATGGACGGAAACCATCATTGGCACCCCCCACCTCCGGGTCCGCACCGAGCGGGACCTGGAAACCGGTGCCGGCTTTGCCGGTGAAGCTCATTCCCTGGCGCCAGGTTACAATTGCGTTCATTCATTTTCCTCCAGAAGCGGGGTGACATATTGCTCCAGCGTCGGCTGGTTGATCCCACCCGTCCATGATAAGCGGACCATTCCATCCCTATCAATGACATAGGAACTGGGTAGATCCAGGTTTTTGAAAAACCCCTTTGATTTACTTAGCGGATCGAGCCAGACCGGGAAGGTCATCTGGTTGTCCTTTACGAAGGAAGCCACCTGGTCAGCGGGATCACCTGAATCAATGGCGATCACTACGAAACCTTGTGCGGCGTGGGCGGTATAGTAACCCTCCAGTTCAGGCATCTCGGTCCTGCACGGCGGGCACCAGGTGGCCCAGTTGTTGACAAGGATCACCTGGCCACGATAATCATCGATGGAGACGGGTTTGCCCTGCAGGTCGGTCAGCGCCAGTTGCGGGCCAGGATAACTGGTTGTGACGGGAGGGAGGATGGGGGCGGCGCTTTCCAGTGCTTTTTGTTGGGCGTCTACCAGCAGCGGAATCAACACCAACCCGAGCAGGAAAATCCCGAGGGCGATAAAGGTGACGAAAGCTGTCGAACGGCGGCGGGGTTTATCGGATTCAACCATACGATTGGCCCTGGGGCTGGAAGGGTCTGGTTAACCGCGGGAGTTGCGGGTTCAGGTCAGTGCTGGAGGTAATCATCCAGGTTCAAGGTCCGGAAGAGGCGCTCGCGCACCACACCTGGCACTTCGCCCGCTTCTGCGGCGGATTCGTGATAGAGGGAGATGGTCTTGCGCAGGGTATCCACTACAACGTGGCAGTTCTGACATTCGGCAATGTGGCGCTCGATCTCTTCACACAGTCCTTCAGCGAGCGTCCCGTCCACATAATCGGACAGGGAGCCCAGCAGGGACTGGCATTTGGAATGGTCCTGTTCGCTCATGCTTTACTCCTTTTGTCGAGTCGTTCGCCATAATAGGTGCTGAGTTCCTCCCGCAGGCGTAAACGGGCACGCAGCAGGCGGGTTTTAACGGCAGCCTCGCTTAAATTGAGCGCCTCGCCGGTCTCCTGGATGGAAAGGCCTTCGATATCACGCAGGACGAAAACGATGCGCTGGGTTTCCGGCAGGTGCCGGACGGCGCGGTCCAGGGCAGCCTGGGATTCAGACGAAAGGAATTCATCCTCTGGCAAACAGCACCAATCTGTGAATTGGGCTGGAGAATAATCGTGGTTATGCTCGCCTTCCGGTGCAGCATCGCTGAGAGGTACTTCGGGGCGCTGTTTGCGTAAAAGCATCAGAGCTTCGTTGGAGGCGATCCGGTAGAGCCAGGTGGACAGGCTGGAACGGCCTTCGAAATCTTTCAGGTGTTGGAACGCCTTCAGGAAGGTATTCTGCAGCACATCCTCGGCATCCGTCGGAATACCAAGCATTTTGAGCGCCAGCCGGTAGATTGGCCCGGAGTAGGCATCCACCAACCTGGAAAATTCCTCCCGGTCCCCGGCTCGCAGAGCCTCGACGGATATTTCTGCTTTCTTCTCAATCATTAGATGATTTCCTCGGCAAAAAAGTTGCTGGCCAGAGTATACTCGAATCACTAGAAGTGCATGACAAAACACACGGACGAATGTCTAGTCTTTTAGGATGTTTGCCACTAGAAAGGAAAGGCCGCTTTGACTAATATCCTATATAATAATGAACCTCGAGAAATATACACGCCTTGCCTTTTTCTACGGTCTGAGCGCGGCAGAAATACAGTTGCTGGCGCCGTTTTTCGTTTCCCAGACCTGGGTGGCGGGGACGGTTATTTTTGAGCAGGGTGACCGTGCAGAATATTTCTACCTGATGGTGTCGGGAGAACTGACCATTCGTTACAAACCGGACGATGGGCCAATAATGAATGTGACCCGCATCCAGCCGGGGGGTATTTTTGGCTGGTCAGCGGCGATCGGCAACCCGACTTATACCTCCGGGGCAGTCTGTACACTGGATAGCGAAGTTCTGTGCATCCGCGGCGCGGACCTGCGAATGTTAAGCGGAAAACACCCTGACCTGGGCAAGGTCATCCTTGACCGGTTATCTGCCATCATTGCGGAACGCCAGCGCAGCCAACAAAGCCGGGTGAATTCCATGTTGGCGAACGGGATGCGCCAGCAGCCAAGTAACTAGGAGCCAATGCCATGCCAGAGAGCGGAGTAGATCCGAAGACCGAAATCCAAATGAAGGCACTGGTCGAACAGTTGAGTGCCTATATCGAGACCTTCCATGGCGGTTCCGCCGAATACGTTGCATTTGACGGGAAGGTTCTGAAAGTACACCTGGGCGGAGCCTGCCTGGGCTGCCCGCTTTCCCCATCCACGCTGCATGGCTGGGTGGAGGGCACGGTGCGCCAGTTCTTCCCGGACATTAAAAGCGTGGAATCGGTTTAGTTAATGCTTGTCAGACGGAAACCAAGAAACCCCTTGCCGAAAAGGCAAGGGGTTGTCGTTTAAAATCGGGAAAAAGTTACTTTGATCTGGCCGCGCTGATCACCAGCACAATACCTGCAATCAACAGGAGGCCGATCCAGGCAAATTCCAGAACGCCAGGCAACGCTGGGGTGAGAAAGAAGCCAAGCAGGAGCAGCACTGCTGCCGGGATGAAGGCCCACTTCATTTTAGCGAGCAGGGCCACCAACAGGAAAGTGAGTCCCAGGCCTACAAAAAATAGACCTCCGTTTTCGACGATCCTGCTCGTTTCATTCAATGCTGATAGCGCAGAAGTGACTCCCAGCGTGAGCAGCACACCGCCAGGGATGATGGCCCACCATTGAGCGGGTTGGCGCAAATACACAGCCCAGAAACCCACCCCGATGCCGCCCAGGAAAGCCAGCCCACCCCAGCCAATTTTATCCAATAACAGAGTTGAAGCGGCCATGCCGGCGAGGGTGAAACCGGGGATGGCTGCCCACCATTTCGTGCGGTCACTGAAGAACCAGAATAGGAAGATACCCGCGCCGATTGCCAGCAACCCGGCCCAGAAGAAATCGGTGGCGCCTTTTAGCACGCCCGTCTTGTCCAGCAGCATCAGGATGCCGCCCAGGATCAATACCACGCCAACCAGGATACGGTAATCTAAACGTCTCATTTTGTTCTCCTCTAATTTACTTCGATCGAACCGACGCCGGCATCAATGGCCATGTCAACGCGGTTGGCTGCCGTACTGAAATCAGGGGATTGGTACAACCCGCCGTCTATGCGGGGGAAACGGGGGTTAACGTTGACGGAAGCGATGCCGGTCTTGACCCGGATGGTGGCTGCCACGCCCGAGGGGATGCTGACCTTGAGCGACGAAGCGCCAGTATCAATGTCCACGTGCGTGTTGCCGGCATTGGCGGGCAGAGTCAGTTCGGTGCTGCTGGCGCCGGTATTAATATCCAGGTCGGTGACTTTGAAATCGCTCAGGTCAAGGATCGAGGCACTTGCTCCGCTGTCGATTTTTAGACTCAGCGGGATAGCGCGGTTGAGGCGGATGTCCCAATCCAGGCTTTCACCCGGCCACCATGCCCAAACCTGCTGCGAGGTGCGCAGTTTGACCTCCAACCGGCCGCCATCCACATGGCTCTTATAGCTCAGCCCGTTGCCAAAAGTACCGTTGATGATTTCAGCGGGCCCGGCTCCGGAGCGCAACGTGAGCCTGCCGGCAGCGTGGTCAAGTTTGACAAAGGCGCTAGTGGCTCCCTCAAGGGGAATGGACACCTGTTCGCCTTCCACCGGCCGTCTGCGGGCGAAGAAACCGACGATCAGCCAGATACCGAATGCAATGATCAGAAGCGGCCAGAAAAAGCCGAAGATATCGCCCACAATCACGCCCATTTGCTTCAACAGAAGCAGCGCAGCCAGGACGATCAGAACGCTACCCCAAAAGAGACTACCTCGTCTGTGCATGTTAATATCCTTTCTTATTTGTGCCGCAGGATGCCGCGCACGATGAGCCAGATACCCAGCAGGAAAAGCAAGGCGATCGGGACGTACGCGCTGTAAGGGCCGAAAACGGTCCAGGCATTAAAGATGGTGGCAAAGATGGTGAACAGGATGGCG
>CAIQQN010000223.1 GCA_903873975.1 uncultured Anaerolineales bacterium | reverse complement strand
GGTATTGCTATGGAAAATGGTCAGATTGTTATTACTCGTAATTCTGACCTGCCTGCGGAGCGCGCTTTGCATGGGACTACCCGTGCAGTACTAGCGAATATGATTCATGGCGTTAGCGCCGGTTTTGAACGTGTTTTGGAAATCGAAGGTGTCGGTTATCGGGCCGAGATGAATGGCAAGAACTTGGTCCTGAATATGGGCTATTCGCACCCGGTGGAGATGGAACCGCCGGCAGGGATTTCCTTTGACGTGGAACAGAAAGCCCGCCTGGTGTATGTGCGCGGCTTTGACAAGGAACTGGTCGGCCAGACCGCGGCGAATGTCCGCAAAGTCCGCCCACCGGAACCATATCATGGCAAAGGCCTGCATTATCAAGGCGAGAAGATCCGACGCAAGGCTGGCAAGGCCGGAAAGGCGGCAAAGTAATCTATGGCTGAAAAATCTCGTTCTGAAGCTCGCATCCGGCGGCATACACGTGTGCGCATGAATGTGCAAGGTACAGCGCAACGTCCCCGGTTGAGTGTCTTCCGCAGTCTCTCTGAAATTTATGCTCAAGTGATCGATGATCACATTGGGAATACCATTGCTTCCGCTTCGACCATCGACGAGGAATTACGCGGCAAGGTAAAAGGCCTGAAGAAATCCGAGCAGGCTAAATTGGTTGGCAAAGCGGTCGCCGAACGCGCGGTTGGCAAGGGTGTGAAGGCGGTCGTGTTCGACCGCGGCGGTTTCAAGTACAGCGGCCGGGTTAAAGCTCTGGCCGATGGCGCCCGTGAAGGCGGCCTGGAATTCTAAGGCCTGATAGGAGAACGTTAAATGTTGGATTACAAGGTAAGAGCAGCTGAACAGCAAGCAGAATCATTAGATGAGCGCGTCATTGAAATTGCCCGCGTGGCCAAAGTTGTCAAAGGTGGTCGCCGGTTCCAATTCCGCGTGACATTGATCATGGGTGATAACCACGGCCAAGTGGGTATGGGCGTAGGCAAAGCCAATGCCGTACCGGATGCCATGCGCAAGGCCACCGATCGCGCCCGCAAGAACATGCACCCGGTATTTCTTTCTGGGACGACCATCCCGCACGAAACGACCGGCAAGGTCGGAGGTGCGGTCATCCTGCTCAAGCCGGCTTCTCCCGGGACGGGTGTGATTGCGGGTGGTGGAGTGCGTGCTGTCCTTGAAGCAGCAGGCATACGTGATATCCTGACAAAATCGCTGGGTTCCTCCTGTGTCCTGAACATTGTTCAGGCGACCCTCCAGGCGCTTGAAGCGCTCAAGTCGCCAAAGGAAGAGGCCGCCCGGCGCGGCAAGCCCGTTGAAGAACTGCTGCCGTACTGGGAAAGGAGAAAGAAGCATGGCTAAAAAAGCCGAAGGCAAGACTATTAAGGTGACACTGATACGCAGCCCAATTGGTTTCCCGGTGCCGCAAAAGGCGACTCTTCAGGCCTTGGGCTTGCGCCATCTCAACCAGACTGTGGAACACAAAGACACACCGGCTATGCGCGGTATGTTGACGAAAGTTATCCACTTGATTCGTGTTGAAGAATAGGGACGAAGATGAAACTGAACGATCTCAAACCCAATCCAGGGTCCAAAAAGAATCGCAAACGCGTCGGACGCGGTATTTCTGCTGGTCAGGGAAAGACGGCTGGCCGCGGTACCAAAGGCCAGAACTCCCGCGCCGGTTCGGGCGGGCACCTGGCCCGGCAAGGCGGCCAGTTGCCATTCTTCCGCCGGCTGCCGTTCGTGCGCGGCAAGGGTTTTACCCCGCCGACCGAGGTTGTATTTAACGAAATCAATCTCGACCAGTTATCCTCTTTTAAAGCCAACGCCGAAGTCACGCCCGAAACCCTTGACCAAGCTCGTCTGATCCGCGACCCGCGCAACCCGGTTGCTCTTATGGGACGCGGTGAACTTAAGACCGCCCTGAAGGTGCGCGTAAACCGCGTGACCAAGAGCGCCAGGGCAAAAATCGAAGCCGCCGGTGGCACGGTGGAACTGATTGGATAACTCGTTCTTACGAGGAACCCCCTTATGAAAAATCCATTTTCGGGTGTGCGTTATCTCTGGAAGTCACAGGATATCCGTCGCAAATTGATTGTGACCCTGATCATTCTGGTCATCTTTCGGTTGGCAGCGAACGTCCCTGTGCCGGGGATTAATGGAGCTGCTCTCAAGTCGTTGATGCAGAACTTGACCAGTTCGGGGTCGTTTTTTGCTTTTCTTGATTTGCTCTCTGGTGGCACAGTTTCACACTTCTCGTTGCTGTCCATGGGCGTCTACCCGTACATCACGGCGCAGATTATCCTGCAATTATTGACTCCAATCTTCCCTGCACTCCAACGAAAAATGGAAGAAGATCCGCGCGAGGCTCGCAAGTGGCAGGAAAAGTGGACCTATTACCTGGCTGTACCGATGGCTGCACTTTCCGCCCTTGGTCAGATTAACATCTTCAACTCGTATTCAGTTAAAGCTTCTGGAACTGCGATAGTTCCGTTTGGGTTCACAAGTGCGCTCTGGCTTCCCTCAGTGACGATCCTGCTTACGATGATCGGTGGTACGATGTTTGCCATCTGGCTGGGCGAGTTGATCTCTGAATATGGCATTCGTGGTCAGGGCCTGTCCCTGATTATCTTTGCCGGTATCGTTGCTCGTATTCCATCCCAATTTGGCACCCTCCTGGCGGATAAGCAGCATGGTTGGATCCTGGTGATCTCGATGGTTGTCGTGATGGTGGCGGTTATCTACGCCATTGTATACGTTCAACAAGGACGCCGCAACATGCCGGTCATGTATCCGGGCCGGCGTATCGGCAACCGGATGTCGATGCCGGTCAAAGGAACGCTGCCCTTGATGGTAAACCTGGCAGGCATGATCCCACTCATCTTTGCAAGCGCCATCCTCCAGTTCCCGGCGATTATTTCAAGTTACTTTACCAGTTCAAAAATCGCCTGGGTGGCGAATTTTGCCACGACTACGCAAACCACCTTTAGCCCAACTTCATGGGTCTACCAACTACTTTACTTCCTGATGGTGGTGGTCTTCACCTTCTTCTACACTGACGTGATGTTCACCCAGCAGAATTATGGTGAGAATCTGAAGAAACAAGGTGCGAAGATCCCTGGCATCATCGTTGGTGCCCCGACACAGAAGTACCTGACCAAGGTTCAGCGGCGTATTACGCTTCCCGGTGCGCTGTTCCTGGGTTTGGTGGCTGTCCTGGGATATATCATCAACCTGATCCTGAAGGCGGTGGGCATTGGAGCCGCATTGTCGTCCACATCCATTTTCCTGGTTTCATCGGCTGGTTTGCTCATCGTGGTGGGTGTTGTCCGCGATACCTTCTTGAATATTGATGCCGAACTGAAACTGCACGGCTACGATGATGCCCGGCTGGTGAAATAGGCTCTGGCATGCCTACATACATTGTTCTTCTCGGACCTCCCGGCGTTGGCAAAGGTACTCAGGCAGAAATCATAGCTGAAACTACCGGCCTTCCGCACGTTTCTTCGGGGGATCTTTTCCGGGAGAATTTTAAGAACGAGACCGAACTCGGTAACCTGGCCCAGTCCTTTATGAACAAAGGCGAACTGGTCCCTGACGATGTGACCATCAGTATGATTCGTGACCGGCTTTCCCGCCCTGACTGTAAAAGCGGTGTCCTCTTGGATGGCTTCCCGCGTACTACAGTGCAGGCAGATTCCCTGGCGAGCCTGTTGGCTGAGTTTGATGGCAAAGTGAACTATGTGCCATATATCACTGCCTCCGAGACCACACTGATCGAGCGTCTGAGCGGACGCTGGACCTGCAAAGCACAAGGGCACGTTTTTCACGAGAAGTTCAACCCGCCGCAAAGAACTGGTCTTTGTGACTTTGATGGCTCGCAGCTTTATCAACGCGATGATGACAGGGCCGAGACAGTCAGGCGGCGCATCCAGGTCTATTTTGCGCAGACCGCACCTCTGATCGCTTACTACCGGGAGCGCGGCCTGCTTTCTGAAATTGACGGCGCCCAACCGATTAAAAAGGTAACTGCAGACCTGTTGGCAGTACTCAGGAAATAAAGATGAGTTGGGATCGCGATATTTGCATCAAAAATGCAGCTGAAATCGCTCTAATGCGTGAAGCTGGACGCGTCAACGCTGAAGCGTTGGCGGCTGTTCGAGAACTTTTACAACCCGGTGTTACCACTGCAGACCTCAACGCGGCTGCTGAGAATATTCTGCAGAAGCATGGCGCTTACTCACCGTTCAAGAACTACGGTCAGCCTCCATTCCCCGCTTCCATCTGCGTCAGCGTCAACGAGCAGTTGGTACACGGCATCCCTGGGGATCGTAAACTCCAGGAAGGCGATATCGTCTCCGTGGATTGCGGGACTGTTCTGGAAGGGTTCGTAGGTGACTCGGCTTTTACAGCTGGAGTAGGGGAGATCTCCCCCATGGCCAGGAAGCTGATCGAAGTGACCGAGCAAGCGTTGAATGTGGGCATCGCCATGATGCGTGCCGGGAATAAAACGGGCGATGTCTCTGCAGCCATCCAGCAATATGTGGAGGCGCAGGGATTTCACGTCGTTCGTGAATATACCGGACACGGCGTTGGCCGGAAAATGCACGAGGGGCCCCAGGTGCCGAACTATGGCACCCCAGGCACCGGGGTCCTGTTGCGACCCGGAATGACAATTGCCCTCGAACCGATGGTACTCATCGGTACACACCGGACCCGTGTCCAGTCCAACCGGTGGACGGTTGTCTCTGCAGACGGATCTCTGACGGCCCACCAGGAACACTCGGTGGCTATCACCGAAGGCGACCCTCTCGTCCTGACTGTCCCGTGACCCTTGCGAGACGCCACCGAAACTGGACGGATATGGGTAGAACAAGTATAATTCAACTTTTGGCTGTACTACCATAAGCAAGGAGAAAGCAATCATGAAAGTGAGCCCCTCCATTCGCAAGCGCTGTGCGAAGTGCAAGGTTGTCAAGCGCAAAGGCAGATTGTTCATCATCTGCGAAAATCCGAAACACAAACAGCGACAAGGATAGGATAAGGATATATGGCAAGAATTGAAGGTGTTGACCTGCCGCGCAATAAGCGCGTCGAAGTGGGCCTGAATTATCTATTCGGCATCGGTCCCGCGCGTTCACGCGAGATTCTCGCTGCGACCAAGATTTCCCCGGATACGCGCGTCAAAGACCTGACCGAATCCGAAGTTGCGGCCATCCGCGATTACATTAATAAGAACTGGAAAGT
>CAIQQN010000222.1 GCA_903873975.1 uncultured Anaerolineales bacterium | reverse complement strand
GTCATGAGCGTGGCTTATGGCCCCCGGACTGAAGGTGGAATGGCACTGGGTTCCCTTGATTTATTAGACCCCCAGCGGCCTTTCGACATTATCGCTATCACAGCCAAATCTTTAGGAGGGAAAGGAGCGAAGGAGAAAGAAATCTGGTCCACCTTGCCTCATATGTCCTTTGACCTTATTCTGATGAATCCGCCTTTTACCAGAGATACAGGGCATGAGGGGGTCAAGACTGATGTGCCGAATCCAATTTTTGCTGCATTCGATTCGTCTGTGGAGCAACAACACGAGATGGCGAAAGCGGCCGAACATTTACTCAAAGGAACCAGCGCACACGGTAACGCCGGAGAGGCCAGCGCCTTTCTGGTTCTTGCCGATCGCAAGCTGAAGGATAATAGTACGTTAGCTTTAGTCATGCCTCTCAGTCTAATGGCCGGCGATGCTTGGGAAAAATCCAGGCAATTGTTACGGAAAGCGTACAGCGACCTTATCTTCGTTTCAATTTCAGGTGCTCGCCCTCACGACCTTTCATTTTCCGCAGATACGGGGATGGGCGAATGTCTCGTTGCAGGCCGAAAGACCCGTAAAGAGGAGAAACGCGCGATTTTTGTTGTTCTTAAGCAAAGACCGGATTCAACCATAGTTGGCGCCAGTATTGCAGACCAGATTCATAATGCACTAGCAGGGAAACTTCGCAAACTGGAAGACGGGCCTGTAGGGGGAACGCCAATCCGGTTCGGAGACGATGTGATAGGTTTTGCTCTCGATGCCCCCTTACCAACCGAAGGCCCCTGGAGTATTGTCCGCATGTCAGATGCAGCCTTAGCTCAGGTAGCCTACCAAATTACCGTTAATGGAATATTATGGCTACCTGGTACAACAAAAAATAAAGCTATCGCAATACCTATTTCCAAAATTGGAGCAATGGGTCAAGTTGGGCCGGTTGACCGCGATATTAACGGTGATACACCGACAGGAGGAATTAGAGGCCCCTTTAAAGTTGAAAGAATAAAAGGCATCGCTGCACCTACATATCCGGTTTTATGGGCACATGATGCTGGACGTGAAAGATGTATGGAATTCGCGGCGGATAGCGAGGGGACAATCCGTCAAGGCACCAATCCCAATGAAGATTCTGAAGTTAGGAGCAAGGCTGACCGCATTTGGGCAACAGCATCCTACTGCCATTTCAACAGGGACTTCCAATTTAATAGTCAATCAACTGCCATGCAGTTTACTGCGAAGCCGACCATTGGTGGTCGCGCCTGGCCTTCCATCAGCCTCAAAAATGCCGAGCAAGAAAAAGCCTTAACCCTGTGGGCTAATTCTTCGTTGGGGATATTGCTTCATTGGTGGCATGCCAATAAACAACACGCAGGCAGGGGCAGCATCGGCGTATCTGCTCTTGGCTCGCTGCCCGTGCTGGATGTGACCAAACTTTCCCCCCAAGCATTAGCTAAGGCGGTTGCCATTTTCGATGAAATGAAACATCGAGAATTGCGCCCGATTAATGAGATAAGCCATGACGCCGTTCGCGCAGAGATCGATACACGGATAGCCACAGAAGTGCTCGGATTCCCACCGGAACTGGTGAC
>CAIQQN010000221.1 GCA_903873975.1 uncultured Anaerolineales bacterium | reverse complement strand
TTCCACCAAACCGTCAAATATCGCGGGCGGCGACTTTTTCTCCGCAAATTTCCCTGTGCACCTGCGTACAAACTCATTCACCAAATCTTCAGGTATCTCACACTCCCTCCCAAACGTTGCAAAGGACATCACTTCCAGTTCGATCAAATCTGTTAGAACCACCGTATGTTTCACCCCCAACTCATCGCAAACCTCCTGGGCAAAGCGGAGCATATCTGAGAGCGTATCGGCAAGCACACCGTCATAATCGAAAAGGATGAGGGACATGGGGATGATTATACTGTGCATCATCCATAAAATTACTCATCAAGTGATTGCATAACGCGGTAATATTATAGGAAGATCCACTGTCCAAGTAATCGAGTGGAATAAAAATATAAATAAAGTTGTCATAAAGGTTTCGACAATTGTGGACTTTTTGAATAACGCAGCCCAACAATGCTTTTACTTGACAAGCGGGACTCTACTGCCTTTTCAAGGATTTTTCTGGCTTCGGATTTTCTCCGTTCCCAAGCAGTGTCCACTCCCGCCAAGCGCTTCGGCAAGATCGAAACTCACTATCTCTTAATCCTGGCATAGTAGAATATGTCTTCCTCAACCAATTCAATCCTTTTTGGGGATTGACTATCACCTTCAGCAAGGAGGCTGACTCTAATGAATACTATGAATCCCAGGGTTGATTTCTTCTTTAGTAAAGCCAAAAAGTGGCAGGAAGAATTTGAGAAATTGAGAATGATCATTCTTGACTGTGGGCTGACCGAAGAATTGAAGTGGGGTGTTCCTTGTTACACGTTTCAGAAAAGTAACATAGTTTTAATACATGGATTTAAAGAATACTGTGCGATTCTGTTTATCAAAGGTGCCTTGTTACATGATGTCCATGGTCTTCTAATCCAACAAACGGAGAATGTGCAGGCGGCGCGCCAGATTCGGTTCACCACTGTTCGAGAAATAGTTGAGATGGAACCCATCTTGAAAGCCTATATTTATGAAGCCATTGAAGTGGAAAAAGCCGGTTTGAAAGTGAATTATAAAAAGGCTACAGAATTCATCATTCCTGAAGAATTTATAAATAAGTTAGAGGAAGTTCCTGGCCTGCAAGACGCTTTTGAAGCATTAACACCAGGACGGCAAAGAGCCTATATTCTATATTTTTCTGCACCCAAACAATCCAAAACTCGGGAGTCAAGGATTGAAAAATGTATGCAGCAAATTCTCAATGGAAAGGGATTAAATGATTACTAGTGACACAACTGGACGGTGTTGTTATACACGCCATAATCCATAAACCTGATACCGAAATTAAAATAGAAGAAGGACAAAACTTTATTAAGAAACCAATTGAATGATAATTCCGCCCAACAAGGCGTGCAGCAGACGGCGGGGATTCTCCCGCCAAAATAACAGTTCTCTTCGCTTCAAGTTTTTTTCCGTTTCGCAGATGAATTTCGCCCCACCCCCCGGCTGCCGCTATCCCGCAAAAAGCATGCGGGACTTACGCACACCGCTATTCAATGAGACCATCCCAAATTCGCCTCGGCCAGGAGTTTCTAAACGCCTGAAAAGGCGTTTTTTTGTCTATTTCGATGCTCTCATAAATTAGTAATATCAGAACACCTCGTTGCAATGATCTAACCGATAGCGGCTTGGCCGTTGCACCGACGCTTGGTAGCGCCGATGTGGCATTTTACAACTTGCCCCACGAGAGTGCGTCGCAAAGCCAACAACGTGTACAGAAGAAGTTTGAAATGAATTGTCAAAACAATGAGGAACAATTTCCCTTCACCCAAGGTGAAGGGTGGCGTCTATTATTCGTTTGTTTCGAGGATCAATCGAATAACAAACGATTACACCCATCAGTATCGATCTCTTCGGGAGCTTCTTCATTGTTAATTCACCTAATGGCGACGACTCCGCAGGCTGGAATCTTTCATATGCAATACAAACGAATACCATGCTCTGGAAAAACCTGGAGACAAGGCAGCAGGAAGCTCAGGCGGAGTTGACCTTCGACACCTTCCCAAGGGATGGTGGTCCGGGGATCAAGAGCGCCAGCGGCAGGCATTGTTTCTGAGGAACAATTGAGGAACAATTATTTTCCCCGGGAGAACACCGGTAGAGTGCGCTGGAGAAAAAACTGATGAACACCGTCTCTTGAATTATCGATTGTTAAAGTTCGAAAGAAAACGCGGCGAAAATCTGGGCGGAGACGAGCCAACTGACAAAGGCAATCGCCGCAAAGTCATTATAAGACATTTGTTCTATTTTGTCAAATAAAATTTTCTTTTTCTGAAATTTATCTTAATATTACTTCTGCCGTACCCTCGACGGCGTCCCCCTTCGGGTATCCCCTTACGGGGACGATTTGCTCCGCGAAGGACACTTCCTAAAGATTAAATACCGAACCGCCACTTCGCTTCGTCTCTCCGGCAGACACATTACGGCTTCCAAGCTGCGTTGCCAATACCTCCGATTGTGTCTGTCAGGTTGATCTTTCCAGAGCCATCCGCTGACATCACCCAGATATCAAATTTACTATTAATTACGGTTCATGCCAAGCGATCCTTTCCCAGGGTAATTACAGTTAGTCCATAAACACCTTACGATTTTTATTTTATATCGGATGTGAAATTAAAAAGGCGAATTATTCATTTTTCGCTTAAGCTTGCTCCGTTCGCTGGGTGAGGCCGCTGTTTTCTATCAGGCATGATCTATGGCCTGTTGATATAGACCATCTGCCAGCCGGTTTCATCCTCAATCCGCCCACCGCCTACCGTGGTGGCACCCACGAAGACCGCCCAGGGGTTCCCCAGGTCTGCCAGGGAAACCGAGGCGCAGGCATAGACGCCGGAACGATGGAGTGGAACCCACCCGGTCGGGGCTTTCCCCGTCCGGGCCTGATACATGATAATGCCATTGCCGGTCAATGCCTTCAGACGCAGGGTGTAGGTAATCTCGGGGATAGCAGCCTCCCGCACCTGGGCACAAAGAAGCAAGTCCCCCTGCAAGTCCCGGGCGGCGTAGATGGCGGTCAAGTCACCGGCGGGAATGAAACTGCGGGTGGCATAGTCAGCCACCGGATCCAGTTGGACCGGGGCAACCGGCTGGCCGTAAGCATCCATCCAGGTGGAGGGGTTCTTCGGATCACCTTGTGCAGCAGTCGACAGATCAGGATACGATACGGGGGCGAAAGTTTCATTGAGGCGCACGAAACTTTCCATCAGGTTGCGCAACAACGGCAACTGGCTGCGATAGGCCTGCACCGCCTGACCCTTAAGGACTGTATCGGAAGGTGTCAAATCCAGGCGGTACCAGTCGGGGGAGAGCGCATAGAGGATGGCGGGGGGTGCCAGGCTCTCCTGAGGTTTCAGGCCCTTGATGTCCGGGAAATCCGGCCGGTGGACGAGATAAGTCAATTCGGTGGGTTGGTAGGATGGGTCGTTGTGACGGAGGAGCGTGATCGCCAGGCGGGTAAACACATTCAGCCCCCAGTGGTCGGGATGAACATCCTGGGAGTTCGGGTAAACGATCAGGTCAGGGAGGTAAGTCTCGATTATGGAGGTCAAGTCCGCCAGGTAGTCGGCGCCGGCATAGACCGATTGCGGGTTGTAGGTGATCGCATAAGGGCTTTTGGAATCACCGCTGAACGGAGAGCGATAGGGGTTGGCTGCCGCCCAATGGTCGTTCCACAGGGCAGGCGTGCCGCGATCGGGATAACTCAAAAAGGTGACCTGATCCGGCTGCACACCCAGCACAGCCAGGGCTGCCAGCGATTCCTGCTGGCGGACTTCTCCCATGCGGATGAAATCCGAATGATTTGGATATACTTTCCTGAAATCCTGCATGGTCGCGAACAGAAAACCATCGCCATTCGTGGCGATCACCACCCGGACCTGGATGCCTGCCCGCTGCGCCGCCAGGATCAACCCCGCCGAACTGAGCGTCTCGTCATCGCAGTGCGGGGCAAGGATGAGCAGGCGGTGGTACCCGGCGAGTGGAAAAGGCTTCAGGTCCGCGACCGCTACGCCGAGGTCAGGTAGTGCGTACTGGCGGGTCAGCAGTACGACCGCCGCCAGAAGGAATACGACAAGAACCACTCTTCCCCAGCGTATTAGTATCTTTTTTAGCCATTCCACCATGCAGGTTTCCTTTCCGGTGAGATTTTATGAGCGGTGCTCACCCCGAAGGGTGAAAACGGAGTAGCTTTGGTGCGCCGCTGAAGTCAGGAAACTTCGGACTCCAGCATACCAATGCTTTTTTCAAGTCAGAGAGAGATAGAGATCTTCTTACGATCCAGCCAGTAGGCCACCGCTGAGATCCCGCCAATAAGGACGGCGATCTCCAGCAATACCAACCAGAGCGAGGCGGTCTGAAAAATAGCCGGGATGCCCGGCACGAAGAAGATCCCGATAATGAGATAGTGGAGGAAATACAACGCCAGCGGGTTAATCCCCCACACAACCAGGAAGCGCCCTTTCCAGTTGAACCGCCCAGCCAGCCAGTGGAACAGGAGGAACAGTAACGCACTGACGCCCAGGCTGATCAACACGTAGGAGGATGAGACGCGGTGCTTACTTACCGGCACGAGGAAAGCCAGCGCGATCCCAGCCCCCAGGACAGCCAACGAAGCCCATGGAAAGGCTTTTTTCCAGCTTCCTTCGCCGTGAAACAGGTCCGCCATGGCCGTGCCGAGGATCAGCATGGCGGCCCAGTTGAGCGAGCCAAATAATCCGCCGTGCGGCGAACGGATGGTCAGGTTGAGCAAGAAATGATTGAGTATGATTTGATAGACAATCAGAATCCCCGCCCCGATGATCCAGCGATAAACGGATGGGAGGCGGATGACAACAAGGGTGATCAGACCGGCCATGCCAATGGCTTGCAGCACGCCCCAATCGATCCCACTGAGATTCTCGCCAACGGCAGTCTCCCCGGCAGAGATGATCGCACCCAATCCAATGATGGCCAGATAACGAGTAAAAAACTGGCTGTAGGTTTTGAAGGTTCCATCACGTTCCAACCGGTTACGGAAGGACAGGCCGTAGGTGAGACCGATGGCAAAGATGAAGAACGGGGCGATCAGGTCAATGACCGTCAGGCCGACATCGGGAGTGTGTTTCAGCCAGACAGGGATGATGCTCACCGCGGCCATGTAGTTCGCCAGGACCATCGTGAGGATGGCGAAGCCGCGGAACAGGTCAATTGAGGCGATGCGGGAGATTTTCATGTAATAATTATACGCACCAAAATGAGAAGCGGCTGAAAAACTATCAGCCGCCCCGAACTAGAATTCAGGGTGACCTTAGAGTCTGGGTTTTCAACCCCACCCCCTAACCTCGCCCCACTCTTCCCAAAAAAGCCGGGACGATGTGGGTTGGGGAAGATTGGTCCTAAGCATGGCGCATATTTTCGAAACGCCGCACGATGCCAGGATTCAAGAGGATTACAGCCAACCCGACAACAACGATGAGTACTATGGGATACCGGATCGCGGTAACAAAGAATCCCAAGAGAAACAAAAACGATACGCCCAACGGGAAAAGCACCAAGTTTTCCTTCCTTAGTGAAGACGGGGTTCGAACCACACAAAACAAGGGGATTATGAGAAGCGTCAGATCATGGTAATGAAGGTAAGGAGTGAATACAATAGCTGCCAGAACAGCCAATCCAATCTCCCGTTCCCCAATCCTGACGCTCCGGAACCAGAGGAAGCATAAACATCCGATGGCCAGGGCATATCCGATCAACCCGATCACGCTAATGGTGGTACCTGACAGATCTGGAAAGGTCCGATGAAGCGCGCCAGTGAGAGTGGGCATATCCTCGGGGTGCAACCCGTACCAATCCCCCCTGGAACTGACAAGGAGAATATCGACGAACCGTTTTGTGCCTTCCCATCCCAGGTAAAAAAGGACGAAGAAGAACAGAACCGATACACCCGCTGCAAACCACCCCCACACCTTACGCTGTTTAAAAAGGAATGGAACGGCCAGAAGAATGGCCACTTGCGGGCGGATCGTTGTCAGGCAAAGACCTATCCCAGCCAGGGCGGACCTCCCCGATAACAGCCCAACCAAACATAGTATCACGCCCAACAGAGCAAAGACAATATCCTGCCCATTCATTACACTCGTGAACAAAGGGAAAAACAAGATTGTGCCAGCCAGTAAGATCAAACTCGATTTTTTATCGATACCCAGGGTACTTGTGAGAGACATTAGTAATGCTGTATCAATCAGAATGAATATCAACAATAATAGCGTCCAGCGAATGAACGAAGCTACATAATTCGCGTTTACCAGAAGTGAAAGAATTGGTACCAAATAAGGCATGTGGTTGAATAGCAGAATCTGCCCGGGAACGAGAGGAAATCCAACCAGCTCCTGTTCAATCTTCTGTTGTAGAACAGGCTTATAGATCCAACCCGCCCCCTCAGTCTGTGCGATTCGCGCGGCAGCATAAAACCCTACAAAGTCTGTCCCTGTACGCTCGGGAGGGCTTGTGATCATCCGCATCCAGAGCACAACATAAACGACAGCCAGGGATGCCAGCCCTGCTATCACGAAAACGCGACGAAAATTAATGCGATTCATACGAGGTCAGGCAGATTTCTCCACGACGATCGTCGCTTCGGTAACCAACGCCGCGATCGCGCCGACTGCCGCCAGGGTGGGCGCCAGCACAACACCCACCACCCCAAAGGTTAGCGGGAACTCGATCAGCTCCTTGCCATCCTTGTCCATGATGATGATGCGACGGATATTCCCCTCGTGGACCAGGGCTTTGATCCTGGCAAGCAATTCCTCGCCATTGACGTGGAATTCTTCGGTATGAACTTCTGGCATGGCAATCTCCTTAAATCAATTTTCGGGATCTGGAAACAGCTCGATTATCGCGCAATTTACTGAAAAATAGGTATAACTTGGAGAATTCCATACCGGGGCTGGAATGAAGTCAAGCCAGTAACTAATATAGCAAGAGAAACTGGTATTTTCGTATCCAGGAAATTATTTTGTGTTATATACTCTATATGAATAATTATACTTCTCCCAGGAGTGTCTAATGCTCACCATCGAAAAAATAGATACCGAAAATAAATCCCAGGTCAAGCGCTTCGTCAATTTTTACT
>CAIQQN010000220.1 GCA_903873975.1 uncultured Anaerolineales bacterium | reverse complement strand
CGTGATGAGCAATTTCTACAAGACCATGAAGGTCGCCCAACCCAAGACAAAAATCAAGACACTGATCGTGACGAACATCAAGGAGACACTGCCGCCCGTGCTGAAAGTCCTGTTCACCCTGGCCAAGGAGAAGAAAGACGGCTTTCGCGTACAGTTGGATCCTGGCGACCTCTGGTTGATTGACCTGCTTACCAAATACAAGCCCGATGACCGCCCCAGACTGGATATCGGGCCGGATGACATTGCAATTTTCCAGTACAGTGGTGGCACCACCGGTGTCTCCAAAGGAGCGGTGGCCATGCACCGCAACCTGGTGGCTGACACCCTCCAGGTTGACAGTTGGATGCCCAACCTGTTACCCGGGAAAGAGACTGTACTGATGGCCATTCCGCTTTTCCACGTGTATGGGATGGTGGTAGGTATGCTCTTTGGCATCTCCATGGGCGCACCATTAGTAATGGTCCCCAACCCACGGGATATGCCCGATTTACTGGGCAATATCAAGAAGTTCCATCCCACTGTCTTCCCTGGCATCCCCATGCTGTATAACGCCATCAACAACCATCCGGAGGTCATTGCAGGAAAATATGATTTGAGTTGCATCAAAGCCTGCATCTCTGGCTCTGCCCCATTGATGCGCGATACAAAGGAACGTTTCGAAGCACTCAGCGGCGGAAAGGTCTTTGAAGGCTACGGGCTTTCGGAAGCACCAACCGCCACTCACTGCAACCCGCAATTGGGTGTCAATAAAACCGGCTCGATCGGCATGCCTTTCCCCGATGTGGATTCAAAGATCATTAGCCTGGATGACGGCGAGACCGAAATGAAGATAGGTGAGATCGGCGAATTGGTCGTTAGCGGCCCGCAGGTGATGAAAGGCTACCACAACATGCCAGCCGAAACAGAAAGCACCCTGCGCAAACTGAAAGATGGCAAGGTCTGGCTCTTCACCGGCGATATCGCCAAGATGGACGAGGATGGCTACTTTTACATTGTGGACCGCAAGAAGGAATTGATCAAACCCGGTGGCGAGCAGGTTTGGCCGCGCGAAGTGGAGGAAGTCATCGCCGCCAATCCGAAAGTATTGGATGTAGGTGTGGCCGGCATTCCCGATTCCCTGCGGGGCGAAGTGGTCAAGGCCTGGGTGGTAGTCAAACCCGGCGAAACCATGACCGAGGACGAGGTGAAGGAATGGTGCAAAAAGAGCCTGGCTATTTACAAAATCCCCAGGCAGGTCGAATTTCGCTCAGAATTGCCCAAAACCACGGTCGGCAAGACCCTGCGCCGCGAATTGGTCAGGCAGCATAACGAGGAGCAAGCCAAGAATAAACAAAAGGTGGGGCAATTGCCAGTGAAATCTCTTTAAAGAAGACCTCCCACAGGTTTTTCAATCCTACGGGAGACCTTCGTTAGGGCGAGTTCTCTGGGAATCGATTTGTCGATGGGATAAATATGGGCAGTTGGTCGAGCAAAGCTCGACCAACTGCCTTTTCTTTATCGAAATCCCTTAGGCCCCTAGCGTATCTTGAACATGGTCATTAATTTCATGGCCAGGTTCAAATCGCCAGCCAGTTTGAGTTTGCCACCCATAAAGGCCTGCATGCCGTCCAGTTCACCGGTGAAGATTTTGACATAGTCAGCGGAATCAGCGGACAGGGTCATCTTGGGGCTGGGATGCGCACCCTGTTCGGTGGTGCATTTGCCATCTTTTATTGTGGCAAACCAATCGCCTGCTTCTGCACCGCTGAATTTGAATTGGATCACTGCATCCAAGCCGGGGGCTTTTTCCGGAAGGAACGCCTTTGGCATTTTGGACATGAGTTCAACAACAGTTAGAGCCATAATTTTCTCCTTTAGTTTTGGTTTATCACAGAGCACTGGGAATTTCTTCCCGTGCTCCCCCGGGACCCGCATCCGGGGCGGGTGTGGGGTCTCAATGGGTTAATTCTGCAAGTTCTCAAAAATGGTTGCCGCGCCCATCCCTCCACCGATGCACATGGACACCATGCCATACTTCGACTTCCGGCGCGCCATTTCGTAGATCAATTGGGTGGCTAGTTTTGCGCCTGTGCAGCCAAGCGGGTGGCCGAGGGCAATCGCGCCGCCGTTGACGTTGACTTTCTCCATATCAAGTCTCAATTCACGCGCCACGGCCATAGACTGCGCAGCAAAGGCTTCGTTCAGTTCAATCAGGTCAATTTCGTTTAGTGAAAGCCCGGCCAATTTGAGCGCCTTCGGGATGGCAACCATTGGTCCGATACCCATAAGCTCCGGCGGGACGCCACCGACCGCGAAGTACATGAAGCGAGCCAGCGGTTTGAGTCCCAGAGCGTGAGCTTTTTCGCCTGACATGATGACCACCCCCGCTGCGCCATCGGACACTTGCGAGGAGTTGCCTGCCGTCACCGTACCGCCGTCTTTGAAGGCCGGCTTGAGTTTGGCAAGCGCCTCCAGGCTGGTATCGGCGCGCGGACCCTCATCCCGTTTTACCGTGAAATTCTTCGTCACCGGTTTGCCGTCCGCTCCCAGTTCCTTCAGTTCTACGGCAATCGGGACCAATTCAGGGTCGAATTTTCCTGAATTGACCGCCGCAGCTGCACGCTGGTGGGAACGCAAGGCGAAGGCGTCCTGGTCCTCGCGGCTGACCTTGTATTTCACCGCCACGTTCTCAGCGGTCAAGCCCATGTTGGTGTAATAATGAGGCAGTTCCGCTGCAAAGTAGGGGTTTACCGAAAATTTATAACCCATCATCGGCACCATACTCATCGACTCGACTCCGCCGGCAATTGCCACTTCGATCTGGCCGGCCATAATGGCATAGGCTGCATGAGCGATGCTCTGGACGCCGGATGAGCAGTAACGATTGATGGTCTCTCCCGGCACTGTATCCGGCAAACCGGCCCGCAGTGCCACCATGCGCGCCATGTTCAAACCCTGTTCACCCTCCGGGAAGGCGCAGCCAAGGATGACATCGTCAATCTCTCTTGGATTCAGGCTCGGGGTACGGGCAAGCAGCGCTTTAACGACCGCCGTGGCCAGCTCATCCGGGCGGACAGTCGCCAGCCCGCCTCGTTTTCCTTTCCCAACGGGAGTGCGTACAGCAGATACGATTACAGCTTCGTGTGTCATTCTTACCTCCTAATTCCGTAATGGCTTTCCGGTCTGAAGCATATTGAATATGCGAGCCTGGGTCCTTTCCTCGCCGCACAGGGAGAGGAAGGCCTCACACTCAAGGTCGAGGATGTACTGCTCGCTGACCCAGGTCGGTCGGCTCAGGTCGCCACCGGCCATGACATTGGCAAGCTTCCCGGCAATCACACCATCATATTCGGTAATGTACTTGCCTTCTTTAAATGTCCAGGCGCCAATTCGCAACGCCGCCAAGGCTTCCCGCCCGCCAGCATAGATCAATTCCGGCGCGGGCGGATGGTAGCCCGCCGCGGCCATGTGTATGGCCTCGCGCTTGGCTTCCGCCAGCAGGTGTTCACGATTGATCACGATCCTGTCCGCTGGACCCAGGATGTACATCTGGCGGGCTTCCTCGGCGCTGGTGGCCACCTTGGCCTGCCCGATTTGCTCAAACACCCGCTGGAGAGATGGGAAGATATCCACACCCGGAATGCGCATGAACGGGTTAATTATGCGGCGCATCATTTCTTTCGTGCCTCCGCCAGCCGGGATGACGCCTACACCCAGTTCAACCAAACCGATATATGTCTCTCCCGCGGCTACAACACGGCTGCCGTGCATTGTAATTTCGCAGCCTCCGCCCAGGGCCATCCCCGCCGGGGCGATCACCACCGGCTTGGGGAAGTAGCGCATGCGCATGTTCAGGTTCTGGAATCTCTTCACCACCTGGGTAAGCATCTCCCATTGCTGGGACTTGGCGCCCATCAGGATCATGCCGATGTTCGCGCCGGCGCAAAAGTTCTCTGCCTCGTTGCCGATCACCAAGCCATCGAATTCCTTTTCGGCGCGGTCTAGAGCCTCCTCGACGATGGCGAAAATGTCGTCGTCCAGGGCATTCATCTTGGTGTGGAACTCAACCAGCGCCACACCGTCGCCGATATCATACAGCGACGCGCCGGGGTTTTCGCTGATGACCTTCCTGGCCTTTTTCAAATCACCCAGCACAACCAGTCCTGGTGTTTTGGGGATGGTAACATATTTCTGCCTGGCCACATCGTAGACGCCAACCTTATTGTCGCCCCTATACTTATAGAACGTTTCGCAGCCTGTCTTGAGCATGGTTGCCACCCAACTGGCAGGAGCAAAACCTGCAGCTTTCATCAGTTTGACCGTTTCCTTAACCCCCAGCTTGTCCCAGATTTCGAACGGCCCGGCCTCGTGCCCGAAACCCCAGCGAACGGCATCATCGATCGGCTTGGGTGTATCAGCAACTTCTGGGATGATGATCGAGGCATACTGGAGTCCCTGGAAGGTTAGATCCTTGATCAGTTGTGCAGCGCGGTCGGATTCTCCCAGGAACACTTTCAACCGTTCGCCCAAACCGTCAATATCCTTTGCCTTCCCAACTGATTCGAAGCGCGGTTTGGACGGAGCGGCATGTTCCAGCGTTTTCAGGTCAAGGGACCAGAACTCTTTCTTCCCCTCGTCGGTACGAACTTCCTTGTAGAAGCCAACTTTCGTCTTGTTGCCCAGCCAGCCGCGCTCGATCAGGGTATGTACAAGCTTGATCGGCTTTTCAGCTGTCAGGGAGGGCATGGCATACTTATCGTATGGTATGGCTTCTTTCAGGTTCGTGCCCACATGGTCCCACACGTCCACGCCCACCAGGTCGATCAGTCGGAAGGTGGCTGTTTTGGGGTGGCCCATCAAGGGTCCGGTGAGAGTATCCACCTCATCCACGGTGTAACTGTTTTCGAGGATGTAATTCATGGCGAACGCGCCTGTCCCGAAAGCAACCCGGTTGCCAATGAAGTTAGGCGTGTCCTTGCACATGACAATGCCCTTGCCCAGCCGGAACTCCCCAAACCAGGCCAAGAACCTGGTCACCGCCGGCAGGGTGTCGCCGGTCGGGATGATTTCCAGCAGCTTGAGATAGCGCGGCGGGTTGAAGAAGTGTGTGCCCAGGAAATGCCGCTTGAAACTCTTCGAACGGCCCTCGGCAATATCCTTGATCGGGATGCCGGATGTATTGGTGGTGATGATGGACTCCGGCTTGCGGACAGCGTCAACGCGTGTCATTAGATCCTGTTTGATTTTCAGGTTCTCGACAATCGCTTCGACGATCCAATCAGCGTTGGCGATGGCATCAAAATCGTCTTCGAGGTTGCCCAGTTTGACGCGTGTCGCCAGATCGGACGCCATTAGGTTGGCCGGGCGGGCTTTGACACACCGGTCCCAGCCTTCGTTGACAATGCGGTTGCGGACTGCCTTATCCTTCAGAGTCAGTTTTGCCGCCTCTTCTTCAGGCTTGAGTTTGTTTGGAACGATGTCCAGTAGTGTCACCGGCACGCCAATATTGGCCAGATGTGCAGCAAGCGCTGCGCCCATCGTCCCAGCACCGACAACCACAACGGAATGAATTTTGTAGGTCATGTTTCCTCCTCACTACCCTCGCTCCTTGCCCCTCTCCCAGCGGGAGAGGGGTTGGGGCCAGGGAAAATTTATCTTAATTCACTCGAGCGATAGCCCAGAATCTGACGCGCCACCACCAGCCGGTTGATCTGGCCGGTGCCCTCATAGATGTCGCTGATCTTGGCATCCCGGAACCACTTCTCCAGTAGATACTCGCGACTGTAACCGAGCGGTCCCATGATCTCCACGGCCTTCTGGGTGATCCTGTTGACCACGTCTCCAGCGCGCACTTTGCACATCGAAGATTCCAACGAGTTCGGCTTGCCATTGTCCATCATCCAGACTGCCTTGAGCACCAGCCACCAGGCGGAACGAAGCTGGATTTCCATCTCAATTACGTCTTTTTCAATGGATGTCAACTTCTGGCGCGGCAATCCATAGCGGATGGACACACCCCGCTCGGTCAGCATCTCCTTGAGCAACTCCAGGGTGGCGCGCGCCAGACCGATGGCCTGCGCGGCGACAATGGGCCGGGTTGCATCAAAAGTTGCCATGGCACCCTTGAAGCCGGTTGTGGCCTTATCAGTGACAACTTCCGGGCTGCCGAGGATGTTCTCGTACGGGACGCGGCAATCCTGCAGGACGATGGAAACCGTGTCGCTGGCGCGGATGCCGAGTTTGTGTTCCATCTTCGTGACCTGGCAGCCGGGCGTCTTGGCCTCCACTACAAACGGGCGCATACCGGCTCGTCCGGCCTTTGAGTCAATCGTCGCCCAGACGACGATAAAGCCTTCCGAGTCGAGCATGGCTTTGTGTCCGGAAGTGACAAAAATCTTCTCGCCGTTCAAAACCCACTCTTTTTTCTCCTTGTCCAATACCGCCGTGGTCCGGATGGCCGACGTATCTGAGCCGCACTGCGGTTCGGTCATGCACATGGCATCAAAGACCGGTTTCTCACCACGGAAACGCTTGAGGAAGCGTTCCTTCTGTTCAGGTGTTCCGGTGGCCGAGACTGCCGCCGAGCCAAGCATACCACCGGGCGTGTCCAGATAAATTCCAGCGTCACCCCAGGAAAGCACCTCCACCATCACCGCCAGGCGTTGAAAGCCAAAGTGCGGGCCTTCCTTCTTGCCCTCGCTCGCCGCCATCGAAGTGCCGCCCATCGCCCGCGTGGCGGTGTGCATGAAATTGATGTAATCCCAGGGGATCTCATGTTCGTGCTCATCAAAATAGCGCGAGACCGGGCGCATCATGTTGACTGCCACTGTCTCAACGACAAGGCGGGTACCAGCTATCTTTTCGGGAATTTCAAAGTCGATCATTGTAATCCTCCTTTGGCGCTATACCATGGCAAGCCCGGTGAAGGTCGCGAACCCGCGTCCGTTGCGCATCCACAATTCGACCGGGTGCTCGCGAATATAACCGTGGCCACCCAGGATCTGCACGGCGCGGTCTGTGACCATCATCACCATATCGATCGCGCCGGTAACTGCGAGATAGGCTTTCTGGCTGGCATCTTCCTTGTTGTTGTCGATGGCCCAGGCCGCCTCCCAGACCAGCAGGCGGATGGCCTCGATCTCGGTCGCCATCTCAGCCAGCATGAAGGCGATGGCCTGTTTCTGAGCCACTTTCACCCCGAATACATCGCGGTCCTTGGCATAGTCACGCGAATATCCGAATGCCGCCTTGGCCACCCCGATGGCCATCGCCGCCACGGCCACGCGACTGGCGTCCAATATTGGAACAAAATCGCCCGGCAGGAGATTGGCTTTGGGGACTTTTACTCCATCCAGTGTGACCTCGAAAAACGGGATTGCGTTCAGCCCCATCAATTTCTCGCGTTCTGCCCCCACCTTCAACCCGGCCGCACCTTTCGGGACAATGAATGCCTTGGTCACTTTCTCCAGACTGGCGTAGACGATCATCGCCTCGGCTTTGTCGGCAAACGGGACGAAGGTTTTCTTGCCGGTCAGGATGTAGTCACTGCCCTCGGCTTTGGCGGTTGTCTTCAATTCATTGGGGTCAAAGTCGAACGACGCCTCGATCAGCGCGGCGGTGTAGGCTTTCCAATCCGCGGCAATGACTGGGGGCAGGTATTGTCGCTTCTGCTCCTCGGAACCAGAGAAGAGAATGGGCAGGGCGAACAAGCCCGGGGCTCCCACCGCCAGCGCCCCAGCCAGATCACCGAAAGCCAGCTCCTCCGCAGCCAGCGCGCCCGTCACGGCGGAGCGTTCGCCAAATCCGCCATAGGCTTCGGGAATGGATGCCTGCAGGACGCCCAGTTCCCAACCTTTACTGATCAACTTGGGCGGGAGTTCTTTATTTTCCTCGGCATCGTGAGCCGCTTTCCGCAGATCGCTCGTGGCGTAGCGGCTGATGGTATCGATCAGCATCTTTTGTTCATCTGATGGTTCAAAAGAATACATGGCTCCTCCTTTGGGAATAAGGTTATGGGATTACTGAATCAGGTTGACGACTTTCTTTTGCTTCCAGCCGCCGATTCCTCGGGCAATGCCCTCCCGACAGGTTTCGGCATCCGGGAGCATGTTAAATCAGTTTGACTTCCTTAGCGAACGGATCATTGATACACCGATAGCGAGTGACCACCGGGCCGTCATTGGATTCCAGTTCGTCCACGTTGACAATGCACAGCCAACCGCGCTGGTGCAGATATTCCACGTGCGCGCCGGCTTCCTCGATTGCCAGCAGGGTATCGTAACCATTCACACTGCCAAAGAGTTCCTCCGAGACCTCGGCGATGGTATGCGGCTCGGTGAGAAATTCCAGTATAAGTTTCAACCGGTCAGCGTGCGCCTGGCGAATTCCAGCCAGGCGCGCCGGCAGGTTGGGGATCGGGTCATCGTGACCGGCCAAGGTTAGAGACAGATCGCCAGCCCACTTTTCTAGCAAGGCCAGTGAATCAAGATAATGACCCAACCCCGTATAGAGTGTAAGACGCTCGGGACTCTGGTGGGGAGTGATTCTACCGAGCACATGATCGCCGCTGAAGAGGATGTTGTGCAGGCGAATGACAACATGCCCGGCACAGTGCCCCGCTACGTGCAGCATGTCAAAAGAGCCGAGGCGCATCCCTTTGGCTTCGTAGGTGAAATCCACTCTCACTGAATGGGAGAGCATCTTGTTGAGGCGGTACATATCGAGAATGCCTTCGCGCTTATCCTCCGGGACACCAGCCTCGACCAGGTAAGCCTTCAGCCGGTTCTCGGCAATGGCCACGCGCTCCTCATAACTGGTCAGGATGCCCAGGTCGAGTTCGTGGATGCCAATGGAGGCATTCGTACGTTCGCGCAGGAAAATCAGCCCGCCGAAATGGTCAATATGGCCGTGCGTGATAAGAATGTGGGTCAGGTCCTCGATGCGAATTGTCCGCCCGGCCGCGCGGCTGGCTTGTTCGAACCCGGCTTCAATATGGGCATTAGAATCGCCGAAGCCGGAGCCGGTGTCTATCAGCACAATGGAACCATCCACCAGGACCAGATAGGCATACGCCCAGAGGTCCGGGAAGACCTTCATGGGGATGCGGAAAATGCGCGCCCCGCCGTTCGTCTCGAAGGTTTGGAAGGTGTAAAGAGTCTTACTGGAAGGGATTTCCATTGTCAACGCTTTCGCAGTCCATCCAGGCAGAGGGCGGCAAAGTGGTCGGAAATCTGCCCGATGGAAAGTGGCCCATCCGGGCGATACCAGGTGATCGTCCAGTTCATCACGCCCAGCAGGGCACGCGCAGTCATGGACGGGTCAGTATCATGGAATACACCGCTCTCCACACCTTCCTGAATCAAATCGCGCCACAACCTTTCAAATCGGTCGCGGCGCGGGACATGGAGGTCATGATATTCCGGGTTGAGCGAGCGGTGTTCGAGCAGCAGGACTCCCGCCAAGGCGGCATACTCGTCCAGGCTTCCCAGATAGACGCGCATTGCCTGGCACAACTTCTCGTCAACAGGGATATCCTGGATAAGAACCGCTGAAACACGTTCGATCAGCAAGTCCAGTGCCTGGTCGAGAAGTGCGAGCAGGATTTCCTGTTTGCTTGAAAAATGGTGGTAGAGACTGGCCTTTTGTAGATTGACAGCATCAGCAATATCCCGCATCGAGGCAGCATGATAGCCTTTTTGACGGATGATCTGAGCAGCCGCATCCAGGATCTGATCGCGATTCATAATCAGTCTACCGACCGGTCGGTAATATAAGAATACCAGAATTGGAATTAAGAGTCAATAGCCTTTGGTACTTTTTTTTTGTTACCCCCTTGCTTGGATGATAAACCCAGCCCCTTTCAATAATGAAAGGGG
>CAIQQN010000219.1 GCA_903873975.1 uncultured Anaerolineales bacterium | reverse complement strand
GTTAACCGTCCCAACCGCCCGGTACAAATAATTTTTGCCGGAAAGGCTCATCCCGCCGATGAACCCGGCAAGATGCTCATTCAGGAAGTCTACCGGGTCGTCAAAAAGGCTGAAAATGGCGGACGGCTGGTCTTTCTTGAGGACTATGATATGAACCTGGCCCGTTACCTTGTCCAGGGCGTGGATGTGTGGATGAACACCCCGCGCCGTCCCAACGAGGCTTCCGGGACCTCGGGCATGAAAGCCGCCTTGAACGGCGTGATCAACTTCTCGGTGCTCGATGGCTGGTGGCGCGAGGCCTATAACGGGTCAAACGGTTGGGCAATCGGCGAGGATGCCGACCTCGACTCCCAGGTCCAGGATGAGGCAGACGCTGAGAGCCTGTACGATACGCTGGAAAACAAGATCATCCCGTTGTATTACACCGAACGCGGCAGTGAGGATATTCCGCACAAGTGGGTGGCAATGATCAAAGATTCCCTGCGGACGATCACTCCGCAGTTCAGCACCCGGCGGATGCTCAAAGAATATGTAGACCGGTTGTATATGCCAGCGATGAAATAAATTGGCAGGGCGACCAAACCGGTCGCCCTGTTTTTGTTTTTCAGGCAGTCAGCCGGGCGATGAACTTTTCTCCCTTTGCCATCAGCTGGTCGTGATCTTCCGGGGCAGAAGATTTCGAAATCAACCCAGCGGTATATTCACCCAGGACTTGAGCGGCAGTGGGCTTACCCGCGGCTTGCCATTTCTCCATGCTCCAGCGGGGGAATACCGGACTGGGATAGTACCCGTTTTTATAACCTTTCAAGGTGGAAGGGGCCGTGAGGAAACTGCCTCCCGCCCCGATCCGATCGATCTCCTCCAGCACCGCATGTTGGTCGTCCAGTTCAAAACCGTCGATCAGGCGCCTGGTTTGGTCGATCATCTCGTGGACGTAAACAACGGTATTGGGGGAGAAGACTTTTGACCCCAGCGTGTCCCCGACGAAAGGAGCAAGCCCTCCGCTGGACATGCTGTAGGTCAGACTATTCATCCAATAGGTATCCGCTGCAATCAGGTCCGCGCCCCAACCAGTTCCACTACCAGAAGTCCCACAGTGAGGTAGATGATAATGTGCCATCATCTCCGCACAGGCAAGGTTGAGCAGGATGCTCTGCGGATCATAGAAATTCACCATCGCCTTCATGTCAAAGAAAACGGGCAGCATCCCCAGCAGGATCGGTGCTCCTTCCTTGAAAATCTGGCTGATGGTCAATCCGGCTAACAACTCCGCCATCAATAACGCCAGCGTTCCAGCCGGGGTGAGCGGTGTGGATGCGCCTGCCATGCTGTAGTTGGAATATATTACCGGCAGCCCGCGTTCGATGGCGATGCGCATCTTGTCCACCGTCCCGGCGTTCATCACCAGGGGCGAGACCGGGTTGAAGTAGGGGAGCAGGAATGGTTTTTCAGCCAGGTTACCCTGCAAGTGCTCAAACAGGTCGAGTACGCTGGAGAATTTGCCCTCGTTGGACACCAGCAGCACCAACGGCTTGGTTGTGTTCACGAGCATCTCCAGGCTGCCATAGAGATCGGATAGGGGGGTGGGAACATCCTGGACAATGCCGACTGTTGAGATCACATCGTAATGGGATAAACTACTGCCGAGCCGGACCATGTCCTGCATGTGTTTTCGGGTGAAGGGCGCCAGTTCTCCAGTGAGCGGGTCCTGGTAGAACAGGGTCGTCACCCCGATCCCGAAGTGGAGAGCGTCGTCCCCCAACTGGAAGGCAGGGCGGCCGCGGCGATTGAAGAGTTCGATCCTGGCAGGCGCGGCTGCCAGGGCCCAATCGACCACTTCAGCGGGAAACCGCACAATTTTTTCTTTTAAGGCCCCTGCTCCGAGCCTTTTTATCAGTAGTTCACGGACAGAATCCAAATCGACCCGCACACCGGTCTTTGACAGGATCTGCAGCGCATAGTGGTGAATTTGTTCCATCTGACCGGTGGTCAGCAGGCTGAGGTGCGGTTTGACCCGATTTGTTTTTTCCATAATTGCCTCCATCCTCGATTGTCCGCCTGTTCCCGATTTGGCTGGGTCTGCCCAAAGGATAGGCAGTGCCGGGCAGCAACTCGGCTTCCTATAATTGGTCGGGTTTCTTTTAAAGAAGGCCGCGAACTGTTTTATGGTCGAGGGGTTTGGCGCTTTGTCCCGGTTGCCGGGAATGGGTTGTGTACAGGATTATTACCGTGGATTTATGCTTCGGCTTGTGGAGACTTCCCCGAGCGATATCGTTCGAGCAAAGCCTGCGTATGCT
>CAIQQN010000218.1 GCA_903873975.1 uncultured Anaerolineales bacterium | reverse complement strand
CGATATATTCATCTATTGCTTCATCTCACTAACGACATGTTCCTGTCACGCAAAAGCCGTCTCCTGCGGCGCATGCATGGACCCGAAGAACGACGGTTGATGGCAGCCACGTCGGGCACACTGTTGAACAAATCCTTGCAGGTGAGCAGCGAGGTGTATCTGGCCATGCAGTCGCGCGGCTTCCGCAACTATCCACGGACGATGGATACCTTCAAGATGCAGACAATTGATTGGTTGTCGGGCGTGGTGGTCGTCATCACGGTAGCCGCGGCAATCTGGTTGGGCAGGTAGGAAGGTTGAGGATATTGTTATGGGAGTTACCCCTGTCTTTGATGTGGATGGATTGTGTTACGACTACGATAACCAGATCCCTGCTCTGGACCACGTCAGCCTGACCGTCCGGCCGGGCGAACGGCTGGCCATCCTCGGTTCGAACGGCTCCGGGAAAAGTACGCTGCTGAAAATCCTGGATGGTCTTTACTTCCCAAACCAGGGGTCGGTACTTGCTTTTGGGAAACCTTTGACAGAGCAAGCCTTCCAGGAGGATGCCTTCAACTTTGAGTTCCGCCGCCGGGTCAGCCTGGTTTTCCAGGATAGCGATGTACAGCTGTTCATGCCTTCCGTCTGGGATGAGCTGGCCTTCGCGCCGCTCCAGCTTGGATTGGGCCAGGAGCAAGTGAAGTTGCTGGTCGAATCGGCACTGCACGACCTGCAGATTGAAAAACTGCGCGAACGCGCCCCACACCAGCTCTCCGGGGGGGAAAAGAAGCGGGTGGCTCTGGCATCCGTCCTGGGGCTATCCCCGGATGTCTGGTTGCTGGATGAACCCTCCGCCGGGTTGGACCCGCGCAGCGTGTCCTGGTTGCTCGATTTTATCCACCAGCAGGGGGAAGCCGGGAAAACGGTGGTTACCGCCACGCATGACCTGGGCATCGTGGAAGCGATCGCCGGGCGCGTCTATGTGCTCGACGAGGAACATCGAGTGGTTGCAGAGGGGACTCCACACCAGGTCCTGGCAGACAAAACCCTCCTGATATCCAGCTGCCTGATGCGGCCCGTACAATATCGACAGCAATAGCGTATCTACGGCAGGATGGTATGGCTGTATCCATGGTCAATGGAATGGTTCACCAGGCTGGTGCTGTTGAACCAATCAGTGATATGGGCAGGACCAGATGGATGTGCGATAAATGACGAGGCCGAATCCGATCCGGGAATCATGCCTCTTCTTTTGGTGGATTGCGCAGCAAAGCCCCCGCCGCGCTGACAATGCCAAGAGAAATCCATAGATAAGGCAGGGCAAAAGTATCCGTACTGAAACCCTCGGTGATAAAAGCGATCAGGACGAATAATCCGGTCCATCCGATGACTTTGAAAAGGGGAGAGGTGTTTGATCTCATGGACCAGGCAGACTTGACCATTACATAGCACCAGGCAATGAAAGAGGAAAAACCCACGATGCCCGTTTCGGCCAGCAATCGTACCCACAGGCTCTTGATATTGGGAAGGGTCGCCTCGCGGAAGTAGACCTGCATGACTTCTGGCAGATTCCAACTATAAGGGGGTAGAGCATGTTGAAAATAGAAACCTGCATTGCCCAAGCCTACTCCGAGCAAGGGATAAATATTGAAGATGTTCCAACCAGCCACCCAGTAGACATAGCGTTCGGCAAAGGCCAGATAGTTAAATAATATGTAGACATTGCTTGATAAAAACTTCAACTCGGCGAGCGATGTGACCTGGAAGAAACGCGCCAGCCGCCAGTCCACGTGGGAGAGTCCATAGACCAGCGCGATCGCTCCCAGAACATAGATCCCCAGGAAGACAAGCAAAGTGGCGGCCATCAGCAGGCCATTGGCAACCTTTTGAACGGCCGGCGATTGCCGGGCAAAGAATCTCATATTCCACTTCTGTAAACGTTTTGCCAGGAAGATGTTGAAATATATAATCAGGAATGCGAGGATCAGCAGCAAGCCCAATGTGCCAACGCGGGAAGTAAGAAATAGTACAACAGCCCCGACCGCCAGTAAACTATTTTCAAGACTGATCTTCCACAGGCGAAAGCGAAAGGCTGACCAGCCATTGATGGTTGCCGCCAGCCAGAAGGGTAAGAAGAGGAGATTTAATTGCTGCGCCAACCAGGAGGGTTCAAAAGCAAAGGATGTGACCCGGGTTGCAAAAAGATCACGAACAGAAATGAGCCGCTGGAATTCCAACAGGGCGGCAGGATATTGGCCCTTGAATAAAAAAATGTAAACTGCCTGGACCAGTGCCCACAGGAGAATGATCAAGCCGCTGATATTGATCAATTTCAATGTCAAGGCCAGTCTTGACTTGGATTGAGAAAGCCAGCTGGCTGTCACCAGGTAGAAAGCAGCACCAATGGCGAGGGTCAGGATGGCCTTGGCTTCCTCGCTGAAAACGGTTTTATCTTTAAAGGGGGGAATATTCAGGAAAAAAGCAAAAGCGCTGGAACCGATCGCAACACAAACAAAAAAGAAGAAGGGGATGCTCTCACGTGGTATGGCGCCCCTCCTGGCCAAATAAAAAATGAACCAACAAAGCACCAGCCAAATGAGCGGGAAGATGGATGCCGGAGCCACCATTGTGTTGCCAGCCAATTTCGATAGTAATGGCAGGCTGGTGATCGGCAGCAACATGATAATGGCAGCCCAGGCAATATCCAAAGTGTAGCCCAACAGGCGCCGGAGGTTCTTGGGCATGTTTCTATTTCTTCCGCTTGAGGCTTGCCACCCAGAGAGCAATCACGAAGCCGATCGCAGCGCCGGCCAGGACGAGCTTCCCCTGGCTGTAAATAACGGGTTGGTCTGGTACAGCAGCCGTTTCGGGAAGCGCAAATTCCAGAATGGATATAAGACCCTGACTCTGACTCGCCTCTGCTGAGAGTTCAGGGGGCAGCTCTGCCAGGGCGTTTTCAATATCTGTTATGGAATAATTTTCACAATTCTCATTCCAGGCAAATGAATAGGGGGATGGTTGTTCCGGCACGGGTGTTGGCGTCACGTAGGTTGGCAGACAGGCTTGCCAGCCATCTACCTGGGCCTGAAGTTGTTCGGCTTTTACCGCATGTGCAAGCGCATCCGTCAATGTTTGGTAGGCTGTTTCGGCCCAGCTATTCACCAGCGTCGCGGCGATAGTGGGGTCAGCGTCGCGAACACGCATTTCCCAAACGGATTGCCTTCCCTCTAGAAATGATTCGCTTACAAATTGCTCCAAAGTGATCTGGATGCCATCCGCCTGTGCTTTGGCGATGACCTGATCTCTAACCGCGTTGGAAATTATCAAGGCTCCAACCGTACCGAACGCGTAATCTTCCTCATATTGAGTTAATTCGCGTTTGCTGAAATCCATGCTGATTACAAGCTCCGCCTTCGCTTCATAAACAGGGCTGCGAAAGTGGTGATAGGTCCACCCCCCCAGCCCTCCCAATACGGTAAGGAGCACGATGATCCACCAGCGTGAAAAGAGGCGTTCGACAGCTTCAAGGGGAGAAAATTCCTGCTGATTATTCATATTGAAAGTGCCATCAGGATGGGGGAATACCACGCCCGAGAAAGAAAAGGGCCACAAAGCCTACGCACAATACCACCCCAAAAATCAAGTTTGCTATCCAGGGCGTCAGGGACAAGGCAATGAATGCCAGCAGGCAAAGAGCCAGGGATCCCAGGTGAATTGTCAGCACGGCTCGATTGGGATTTACTCCCAGCGCGACCAGGCGATGGTAAGTATGAGTTTGGTCTGCCAAGTAGATGGGTGTATGGCGGCGCAGGCGGGAGATCACCACCAGGGTTGTATCGAAGATGGGGATGCCCAGCACCATGATCGGGACGAACCAGGATGAACCTTGCGGAAGATTCTGGGGTGTATAGATGATTGCAACTGCCGCCAAGATAAATCCCAATGTTTGAGCGGCAGCATCACCGAGGAAAAAACGGGCCGGGGATACATTGAAGAAATACATGCCGATGCATATCCCCAGGCAGATTGCGCTGAAATTTGCCAGGAAAATTTGCTGGGCGATCAGGGCCATTCCCATCAAGAAGGCAAAAGCGATCGCTGCTATCCCAACCGCCAGTCCGTCCATGCTGTCGACAAAGTTGAATGCATTGGTGATCCCCACGATCCAGAAGACCGTCACCCCCCAATCTAAAACAGTGATCACCTTTTCGCTTAGAAAATGAATGGGAAAACCCTCAAAAATATGGACGGATACACCCAGGGCAATCAATAAAATGGCGCCCAAAACCTGGCCGATTAATTTTTGAGCGGCAGACAGCCTTTTTACATCATCCAACAAGCCGAATATGAAGATAATGATGGCGGCGATCAGGATCGCTGATATCGGCTTTTGCCATAAGTGAAATATTGGTATGAAAAGGATCAGGCTCAGAGCGAGGACGATTCCCCCAGCCATTGGCGTAGGCAGCAGGTGTGATTTATGGGCTGCACTGCCAGGGACATCGACAAGTTTCATCCGGATGGCCAACCATACAGCCAGAGGTCCCAGAACCAAAGCCACTGCCATGCCCGAGGCGTTGGCCTTGAGCAGATCAATTATTTGATTGAATGAAATGGACATGCATCTATCCTGGCAATTTCACGAAGATTGATGAAGAGAATCTGCCATTCCTTCTGCCCGTTCCCACCATTCTACCACAGCCCTTTTATCCTACTGATGAAGGGGTAGACATGTGGGGTGTAGGGCAGGCGGCGTAAACCAACGTGCTATAATATAGCCTTCTTCCGCCCAAGCAGGATGCAGATAGTTCGACAATGTACCATTTCCAAATTAAATAAAGTCACAAAGACGGCTCCTGGCGAACCACCCTGCGGGCACGTTGTCGGACATGGGAACCCGACCCTCTTGGCTAAACGATAATCCCTCAAAGGCCACACTGAAGAGAGAGAACATCTAGCTGCCACTTCCACGCCGCCTGATCCAGACCGTGGCGCCGTGGAGGGTGATTTAATCCACTCTTTTATGGAGGATCTCTTGTCTGCGAAGTCTGCAATCCACTTTGTTATCGGGATGCTGGCGTTTGCCGGAATTTTTGCCCTATCAACAACGACCGTGTATGCCAGCCCCGCTGCTCCAATCGTCGTTACTCTGGCTCAACCGGATGGCACCACCTTTCAAGCGATTGCGTGGGGTGATGAGTGGTCAAATGGAATGGAGACCACCGAAGGGTACACCATCCTGCTTGACCCGCAAAGCAAAACCTGGGTGTACGCTGCCCCCACCTCTGACAGTAAACTGGCGCCAGCCATGGGAACCGCGGGGAAACTTGTGGTTGGGAGGGATGATCCCTCTAGGCTGCCGAAGCATATCCGTCCCAACCGTGCATCCGTTCCGAACCGGGATGCGCCTCTGCAGTCTCCTTCCGGTGGAGTGAATCCTGCGGATGTCAATATAGGCACCCAGAAGGTCCTGGTCATCCTGGTGGCATTTCAGGATCGCAGCCCGGTGGGCACCGTTGCCAGCGATTGGAGCAACAAGTTCTTTGGCCCGACGGGAAGTGTGAGGCAGTACTACAACGAAGTTTCTTATGGGAATTTGACCCTGGCACCTGCCGAAGAGACATCCGGGACAGCCAATGATGGTGTGGTCGACTGGCTCGCACTACCCTACAGTCATCCCAATACCGGCGGCAACCTTGGCACTGCCAATATGCAGATCACGCGGGATGCAATCCTGGCGGCGGATCCGTTCGTGAATTTCGCGGCTTTTGACACGAATGGCAATGGATATATTTCTGTCAACGAACTGCACGTTGTGATCGTCGTCGCTGGTAATGAAGCGGCATACGGTGCCAGCAACACCTGTTCCCCCAGCGTCTGGGCGCATGAATGGTACCTGGATGCAGGTGTGGCGGCACCGGTGGTGGATGGAGTAAAAGTTGCCTCCGTAAACAGGAACGGGGGGTATACCCAGTTTGGCGAATGGGATTGTGAACTTAATGATCTGCCCGGACATGCAGCCACGATCGGAGTGATGGCTCACGAATTGGGGCACGACCTGGGCCTGCCCGACCTGTATGATACAAGCGGGGTTACCGCGGGAATCGGTTACTGGGGGATCATGGGCTCGGGCGGATGGAACCGCAGTTCACCATCCGCTTACTATGGAGATTCACCGGCCCACCCTGACCCGTGGAGCAGGTGGTATGAGGGCTGGCTGACACCCACCCAGGTCACCTCCTCAACGCTGGGGCGAGCCATTCCTCAAATAGAAACTACTCCAATAGTGTATCAACTTTTGAATAATCCAGGCGGTGTAGACTGGCAATTCGAGTCGCATTCAGGGAGCGGCGAATACTATTTGATCGAAAATCGCCAGCAGGTTGGCTTCGACGTCGGGTTGCCCGGATGCGGCTTGCTGATCTGGCACATTGACGAAAGTGTTGCGTTTGACAATACTGCCAATGCCAACCAGAATCACCGCCTGGTTGACCTTAAACAAGCCGATGGTCTGAATAGTTTAGACATAGCAAATGGAAACCGGGGCAATGCGGGTGACCCATTCCCAGGGTCGTCGGTCAATCGTACTTTCAACCTCACCTCCAACCCCAACAGCATTCTCTACGCCCAACTCCCCAGCGGCGTAAGTGTCACGAACATCAGCGATTGCAATTCTACAATGACCGCCAACCTTTTCGTCCCCAGTTTCTCTGACGTGCCACCCACCTATTGGTCCTGGAAATGGATCGAAGGACTGAACGCATCAGGTGTGACGATGGGCTGTGGCAACGCTGACTACTGCCCGGAGGACAATGCCACCCGGGCACAGGTGGCGGTATTGTTGTTGCGCGCCAAGAGTGGCAGCGGGTACACCCCGCCGCCAGCCATAGGGGTCTTTACGGATGTACCCGTAGATTATTGGGCGGCGAACTGGATCGAGCAACTCTACACCGAAGGGATCACGAAAGGTTGTGGTTCCGACCCGCTCAGCTATTGCCCCGACAGCAATGTCACCCGGGCACAGATGGCCATTTTCCTGCTGCGGACCAAGGATGGCATTAGTTATTCCCCGCCGCCGGCCACCGGCCTCTTCGCCGATGTGCCGGTAGATTACTGGGCGGCGGACTGGATCGAGCAACTCTTCACCGAAGGGATCACCACCGGTTGTGGTACCGCCCCACTGCTTTATTGTCCGGATGACGATATCACGCGGGCAGAGATCGCCGTGTTCCTGGCGCGGACGTTCAACCTGCCTCTTCCGTAGGACACTGACATGCGGCCGGGTGGCAAGATTTTCGGGTGTAGAATAATCATGGAGGTTTGAATGCAGAGTTTGCAGAGACGGAAGGGCAGGCAGTGGCTCTCTTTGTCGATGTTGCTTGTATTCCTTCTAACGGTGAGCTCTCCGGTCTGGGCACAGGCAACGCTGGAGGATGGGCAGCCTGCCCCGGGAGAGCCGGCGGGTCCAGTTTTTCAAAACAGCCCATCTGCCACCTCCTCAGGACTGTGGCTGGCTCCAGCGGGCTGGGAGCCGCAACGCCAACCCGCCCTCGGCCCCGCGCTTGCCCCCAGTGCTCCCGATGACTATGGATACACCTGGGATGAGGCGCTCCCATTTGCCTGGGTGGATGCCGCCAGCGGTACCGATACCGGGATGAATGGAGCCAGCAGCGGGCAGCATTTTGGGCCGGTGGATCTGGGCTTTTCCTTTCGCTATTACGAGAATGCCTACACCCAGGTGCACATTGCCGCCTCCGGCTTTTTGACTTTTACCGATGCGGGCAGCTGGCCAAGCCAGTCTCAAATTCCTGCTTCCGGCGAGCCGAACAATGTCATCGCCCCTTATTGGGCGCCGCTCTACATGTCTGCCAGCGGTCCAACCGGGCGGGTTTATTTTCTGCGCGGTGGGACAGCGCCCAGCCGCTATTTTGTGGTCGAGTGGTATGACGTGGCGGGAGGGAACCCGACAGACTCCACCGGCGGCGATGACCTTTTCCGTTTTGAGGTGATCCTCTCCGAGAATGGGAACATCCTCTTTCAGTATGATCAGATGCGTTATACAGGCAGCCGCTGGTGCGGCTCGGCGGGTATTGAAGATGCCACCGGAACCGATGGGCTCACATCCATCTCCTTCTGCGAGGCGGCCCCCTCCGGCGTGGCAGTGCTCTTTTCGCGTCCTGCGCCTTCAGCGCGCCTGCGTGTCTCACCGGCGTACCAGAGTGGTTTTATCTCTCCGGGAGGCAGCCTCTCCTGGCCGGTTTCGATCCGCAACCTCGGCGACCTGGGTTCGGACACCTACGATCTGACAGCCACCTCAACCTGGCCGGTCACATTGCTGTCTGCGGATGGCACCAAGCCGCTCAGCGATACCAATGGCAATGGCATGGTGGACACAGGCTCCCTGGGACAGGGTGATACCCTCACGGTGACGGTGAGAGTGACCGCACCGTCTGGCATTCCCGTCGGATCAGAGGACAAGCTGGCATTGACTGCCGCCTCTTCTCTCGACACGGTCATATCCAAGACCGTCACGCTCCAGGCCGCCGTCCCGGCCCGTTTTACTCAAGCCTTCCGCGATGACGCCGATGGCGCCATGAGCTTCCTGCTGGTGCAGCCGCAGGGCAGGCAGCGCACGCCAGCCACCAGTAATTCCTGGTGGGGGTATGACCCGGCGGTGACCGAGACCCGCGAGGGTAATCTGCTGTCCATCTGGGAAAAGAGGCGTTATTCAGATGGGGGCGCCATTGTCTCTGAACTGGAATACACCTTGCTTGACCATGCCGGCAGCACCCTCCGGCAGGTGACCAGGCTGACAGATCATGGTACATCGACTCAGGATGTTTATGATGAAGAACCGGTCGTGGCAGTTGCGCCGGATGGGTCCATCGGGATCGCCTGGCGGGAACGCCTGATTCGCGAAGCGGCCGGTGGTGCCCAGGAGAACTGGAATATTCTCTTCGCCATGCTTACTCCCGATGGAACGCTGGCTTACAGTCCGCTCAACCTGACCCAGAACACCGGCTGGTACCAGTCCAATCCAGCCACCTACGGCATGCCGCGCTTCTGGAACGTACGGCTGGCTGCCAGCGAAAACAATCATTTTGTGGTTACCTGGCAGCGCGAGAGCCAGGAAGCGCCTGCAGGGGATTGCAGCAGCAATTGCCTGCTCGACGATATCTATTACGCCGTGCGGGATTCGACCGGCAATTCCATAAAATCCGTTACCCAGCTCACCCAGGACACCCTCAGCCCGAGCGAGGGATATTCCTCTCCGGCTGTGGCGCGCTTGAGCGGGAATCGCTGGTTGCTGGCTTTTAACCATACGCCGGGAGGCATGGCGATTACTGTGCTGGACAGCCAGGGGACCGTGGTGCATGACAGGTCCTTCATTGGGGAGAACGGCTGGTCGCCCGCCGCCCTGCAACTTTCCACGGGTCGGATCATCCTTGCCTGGACGGCCTGGACTGGTGCGGCCCCCCAGATCCGCTTTGTCGTCCTGGATGGCGGCTCCTACGCACTTATCGCTGGACCGACCGTTCTGGACACCCCCGCGGCGGCCACCGGCAATGATTTTGTTTCCCTGGCACCGGACGCGCTGGGCCATGCCATCCTGACCTGGATGGATTACGATTGGAATAACCGCCATAACCTTTATTACGCTCTGCTGGATGGGGACGGGAATCTGGTCACCTCGCCGATGGTCTTTCTTTCCGCCGGGACTCCTGGCTCTGGCAGCCCGCGCATCGAAACTGGTTTCACTGGTTATGGCAATACTTCTTACCGGCAGTTCGTGGATGTCCCGTTCACCTATTGGGCAGCCGGCTGGGTGGAGCGCTTATACGATTCCGGCATTACGAACGGCTGCGCCCTGGACCCGCCGCGTTATTGCCCCGAGCAGCCTGTGAGGCGCGCCCAGATGGCGGTCCTGTTGGGACGCGCCTTGCACGGCGCCAGTTATGTACCTCCACCCGCCAGCGGCAGCCTTTTTGCGGATGTGCCTGCCTCGTACTGGGCGGCTGGTTGGATCGAACAACTATCTGCCGATGGACTGACGAACGGCTGTCTGACTTCGCCGCTGCGCTATTGTCCCGAAGGAACCCTGACCCGTGCCGAGATGGCGGTGTTCCTGGTGAGGGCTGTTCACGGCAGCACCTTCACGCCGCCGCCCGCCACCGGTATTTTCAGCGATGTGCAGACCGGCTATTGGGCTGCAGCCTGGATCGAGCAACTCTACCGGGATGGGTTGACCACTGGGTGCGCCACCGCACCCTTGCGCTACTGCCCGGAAGGCAGCCTTACGCGTGCCCAAACCGCGGTTTTCCTGGGGCGTACTTTTCATCTGCCCTAGAAAGAACCCGGATCTTTAGGAAACCCCGTGATTGGGGAAGATATGGGGGGTGTTTGGCGCGGTCGCGAACCACATCGTACCCGCAGGGTATACCCAAAGGGGTACAAAGCCCGCCCAATACCCCCCAACTTACCTCAGCCCCAAGGCGATTCCCAAAGAACCTGGATTTCACCCGTATCTAGAGCTCTTGCAATCCGTTAATAAGGGTGTAGGAGCAAGGAGGAAACAGCATTATCCCGAACGACCCCTCGCTCCGCCGAATGCAGGCTTTTGACTCTGATGCCTGGAGCCAGATCTTTGACAAGCATTATGAGCGAGTTTACCGATACGCTTACCGCCGGCTGGGCGATCATGAGGCAGCGCAGAATATCGCCTCTGACTCTTTCTACCGCCTGTTGGTTGCCTTCCAGGATGGAAATGGACCGCGGGATGGCGTCCTGCTCTGGTTGTATAGGACCGCGCACAATCTGGTGATTGACCTCTATCGCAAATCCTCGCAGCAGACCATCCCGCTCGAAGAAACTCTGCTCAAGGATAACGATCCCCTGCCCGAGGAGGCTTTGGTGGCCGGCCAGGAGCAGGAGCAGGTGCGCACAGCCTTGCAATTGCTCAACCCGGACCAGCAAGAGGTTGTTGCATTGAAGTTTTTGGAAGGATTAGAGAACGTAGAAGTGGCTGAAATTATGCAAATATCGGTCGGCGCAGTCAAATCGTTACAACACCGTGCACTGGCGAACCTCGCCAGGATCTTGCACAGAGGACCTGCTCGGCAAGAGCGGGGATCTGCGGAGGCGGAAGGAAGGATCAAAGATGGCGTTGAGTGAGGCCGATCGCCTGGATGCACTGCTGCGGAATGGCACCCCCGCTGAGCCCCCCCTGGCGAAGTTGGTGGCTGTTGCGCGCCAGTTGGAAGCGCTGCGCCCGGTTTCTCCCCTGCCGGCGGTCGCAGTCAGTTCAGCGCGCCAGACTTTTCTGGCCCAGACCGCCCGGATGCGCTCCATCAATACCCGCTCTTCAGCCGCCAGGCAGCCTGCGGGCTGGTTTCCCCGGCTGTGGGCTTCGTTCAGGCAGGCCGGGTCCTGGCTGCGCCCCGAGCCAGGCAGGCGGGCCTTTGCTCCTGCGCTGGCAACCGCCGTACTCGTCCTTCTCTTGGCTGTCACGACCGGCCTTGCTTTTAACGGCCTGGGGATGGCTGCGAAAACCAGCCTGCCGGGGGACCGGTTATATGGTTACAAAATTGCACAAGAAGATGTGGGCCTGGCGCTGACCTTTAACGCCCTCGACCGGGTAACCCGCTACGTGGACCTGGTGAAACAGCGCAGTCAGGAGCTCCTGGATCTGGTCAAGGAAGGACGCCCGCTGCCAACCGAGATTGTGACGCGCATACAGCAGCACCTGCAGGCGGCGCTCGTTACCGCCAGCCAGTTGCCCGACTCCCAAATGGGGACTGCGCTGGTGCAGATCCGCCAGGTTTCCCTGGGCGCGCAGGTGGCGCTGAAGCAGGCGCAGGGGCTGGCGACCGACGACCAGTCGCGCCTCACCCTGGCCGCGGCTGCCTCGGCGGTGGGCAATGCCAGCGTCATGGCGGAACAGGGATTGGCGGACCCGCGCGAGTTCCGCACCCAGATGAGTGCGCTGCCTCCCATGCCGACCGGCACACCCATATCCATCATGCCGACCGTCACCAGCATCCTCTTCAACCCGCCCGAGGGCTCTCCTTCCCCTGTTTCTTCCCTTTCCCCTTCCGCCCTGCCCTCGGCCACCGGCCTGCCGGGTGAGGCCACCTCGGTCCCGGCCACGCCCACCAGTACCACGGCTGTCAATACCCCCGAAAATCCTCCCACCGTGCCTGCCACGCCTTCACCGACCAGCGTATCGGCTGGCACGCCGGTACCCCCCACTGTCACGCCTACGCCCACTCCAACACCGACGTCGACGCCTAGACTGCCGCCCACCAATCCAACCCCCACGCCGGTCTCCCATTGACCGGAGGATGGAAGTTGGTACGAATGAGTTTGGTCCAAGCCGTATCCAAGCGACTGGATTTACGCTAAAATAGGCGTAAGCATGTCTATTAAGTCGCAAGACTATTCCACTTAAGGAGGTGATGTCTTGGTAGACCGGAAAACGCAGATACATTCCCAATTGATAAAATCCTATTCGATCATATTCTAATAAGGAGAAAAGAAACAATGTCTAGAAAAATTCTATATAGCCTGGTCGTGGTGGCCATGCTCGTGATGGCTTTTGGCGTCAAGGGCGTGGGCGTCCAGACCGCTGCAGCCGCAGCCGGCTGGAACGACCTGAGAGCCGCTGCAAGCGACACCATCCTGCCCTATTTCATGGCTCCGTTGACTCTGAATGCAGGCGGTGCGGCCGACCCGGGCAACCTGGGAGGTTGTGCGGTGGCGCCATCCTTTGGCGCCTACCAGTATCACCTGATGGACAGCACCACCTACGCTGCGATCACCTACCTGCGCGTACGCGTGGTGGCGAACATGGCTGCCGACTATGTGCAGAACTCGTGGGCGGTGCGCGTCTCACAGAATGATGCTGGACTGACCGAACTGGGCTGCGCCCTGAACAGTACCTTGGGCGTGATCGACTTTGTTGTCGCCGTCCCGGCTGGCAAGGGAGTCGTCGTTACCCTGGCGAGCAACGGTGTCTTTGTGCCGAATGGTGCAGATACTTTTGACACATTCGTCCTGCGAGGCACGAATGCCTCTGGCGGCCTGCTGGTTGACATGGTCGGTGATTGCACCGGCCTGCTGACGAACACCACCTGGTTTGCCACCAATGTCGCGGATGCCGGCAACGGTAATTACTACACGGGCACCAATGATACCTGGTTCCCCCTGAACTGGGGTACCTGGTTCGATATCCCGGCTGGCACCTACAACCTGGGTGTCCAGAACCAGACGCCCAATGATCCTCCACTTCCAGTTGTTGACAGCTACGCTGGCTATTATCCCGGCGTTGCGGCTCCTGGCTATGTACAGATCCTGCCATGCAACAATGCGGTTGTCCCGTTGACCGTATCGAATGATGGAGCTTGGAACCTGAGTCATGTGCTGGTGACGCCCTCCACCTTTGGTCTGAACCATGACCTCGACCTGGGCGTGATGGGCACCGGCACGGATGGTGCTGGTGTAAAGAAATTCATGATCAACCCGGGCTACCTGTGGGACTTCGCCATCTACGATCCACATGCCGGTGCTGGGATAGTCCAAAACTGGTTCATGTACTACAATGAGTTCAATCCCACCCTGGGAACCCTGATCTTCCACAATACGCCCAGCCCCATCGCTTTCTTCAGCCTGGTGAACCTGTGCGCCGATAGCGGCTATGACGATGGGTTTATCACCCTCAAACCGGTCGGTCAACTTAATGCGCGCACCTTTGATTGGGCGAATGGAGTGTGGAATTACTGTGATGTCGGCCAAGACGGAGGCGAATTCGTTCTGTCCCCCGCCGGCCCCAATTCTCCAAGCTATACCGTCTCGGACCTGTACCTGCTCGAGGCAGGTTGGCAGTATTATTACACTCCATTGGGCGGAGCGCTCTGGGATGCTTTGCCTGTTTACGTTAATACTGTCCCCTGGACACTCTCGAATAGAGTGTTCTTCACCATTGGTGATCTGCCCTTCCTGACCACCCCGGTGCCGAATGCGACCAGTGCGGAACAATACGGCCTGCCGTTGGCTGCTGGTGAAGTGGCGCTGATGCGCGGTCCCTGGACCGACCAGGATCTCAATACGCTTTATAAGATCCTTGCGCCGGACAATTCCAGGAATGATTGCTTAACCTGGAACACGATCAGCGATAGCGGCGGTGCACCTGATTCCATCGCCCCCTGCTATGCGATCGAGACTGTTAATGGTCCTGAAGTCCAGCTGGCGAACGACTGGCTGATCACGAACCTTGGTCCGGTCACTGCGATTGGTCGCTATGGGTACTGGCGCTACATACAGCACGGAGATCTGAGCGGCATTACCAATGGCGGCAGCAACGATTATTACGAGTACGATGACTACTTTGCCATCAGCACGGCCGATATCAGCAT
>CAIQQN010000217.1 GCA_903873975.1 uncultured Anaerolineales bacterium | reverse complement strand
CCGGCCATGTGGTGTGCCTCGGGGCAGACGCCGCAGATGCGGTTGGTCAGCAGGGGCATTTCTTCGACCGGGCGTCCGACGCAGAAGCGCTCGAAGCCGCGCAGTTCCGGGATCTGGAAGTAGGTGTTGGTGACATTCCCCTGTTCATTCAGGAAAATCTCGATCTTGCCGTGGCCTTCCAGCCGGGTGATGGGGTCAATTGTGATCCTTTGCATGGTCAATTATCCTTTCTGTGCGTACTTGCTGGAGCGCAACAGGGAACCAGCCAGGTTGAATCGATAGAACTGCCCGGCAGGGTCTACCAAGCCATCCAGAATCTTGTCAATTTCATCTGGCTTGTTGCTATCAATGACCGAGGCGAAGGCGGAGATCAGACGTGCTCCATAGTCCACCACGCCTTCAGCAGGACCGTAACAGCCGATGCACTGCGCGCCAGCCAACGGGCATCGGGCATTGCAGCCGCTACGTGTGGCGGGACCATTGCAGGGGATGCCCTGTTCGAGCAGGCACAATTCGGGGTCAGCGTGCATTAATTGGATACGGCCAAACTCCTTGATGGTCTTGACGTTGCGCTTGCGCGGGCATTCGTCGCAGACCGTTGAGTTACCGGCGCCAATCGTCGCGCCCTTGGGGGGTAGTTCAGCTTTCCCTTGTAGGACCTGTATCACCAGGTCGATGACCGCCGCGATCTGGTGCGACTCAGGTGGACATCCGGGCATGTAGTAGTCCACATCCACCACTTGGTCGAGGGTGCGTAGTATCGGGTAGAGGGTCGGGATGGTAATGATGCCTTCGGGCATGGCGTAGCTGGTCTGCGGGCGAAGGTTGTCGGGGTTATCGGTGGTGAGAGTTGTGAAAGCGGTGTCCACCATATCCTTTATGGACGAGAAGTTGGCCAGGCCGGGGATGCAGCCTTCGCAGGCGCACGAGCCGAAGGCCACTAGGATCTTGGACTTCCTGCGCAGCAGGTGGGCAATATGTTCGTTCTCGTCGTTGCGGATGCCACCGTTCCATAACGTCAGTAGGATCGAGCCGTCCTCCATCGCCTCAACGTCTTTATACTTGGCATCCATGGCGACCGGCCAGAAGACCACGTCGAAGTTCGCATCTACGTCCAGGATTTTCTCGTGGATGTTCAGGACGGCAATTTCACAGCCTCCGCAGGAGGCAGCCCAGTACATGGCAAATTTCGGTTTGTTGCTCATGCTGCCACCTCTTCCATTATTAGTGTACTGACTTGTTCGCCTGGCTTGGACCAGTTCAACGGACCAAGAGCGCGCACTTCCTCGACAAACTTGTTGATTTCATTGGCGAACATCTGGCCTTCGGCGGCGCTGGCCCAAAGCAATTTTAGGCGTCCGGGTTCAACGCCCATCTGGGTCAGGACGCGCTGCATCAATTGGAAGCGGCGCATGGCTTTATAATTTTGTTCGACGTAATGGCAATCGCCGGGATGGCAACCGGAAATAAGCACTGCGTCTGCGCCGCCGGCAATGGCTTTGAAGACAAATGTGGGATCCAGGCGTCCGGAGCACATCAGGCGGATCAGGCGCACGTTGGGTGCATACTTCATGCGGGCGGTTCCAGCCATATCGGCCGCGCGGTAACTGCACCAGTTACAGGTGAAGCCGATAATTACTGGTTCAAAGGGTTTGGTTTCTTCGGTCATGTCTCACTCTCCTCTATTATTCAACAGGTACCGCTGTTTTCAAGATGTTTAGCAGGAGCAGGCCGTCAATCTGCGACAGGATTTGCTCATTACTGAAGCCTGTGCCGCTTATGGCACCAGCTGGGCAGGCTGCCACACAGGTACCGCAGCCCTGGCAGAGAGCCGGGTTGACTTCAGATACCATTTCGTCTTCATGGAAGAGAATGGCATTGAATGGGCATAAGTTATTACAGATTCGGCAGCCGGAACACTGATCCTGGTTGATCGTGGCGCGTACCGGTTCGAGTGCGATTTCCTTCTGCTGGATCTTGCCCAGGACGCGTGCTGCTGCAGCTGCGCCTTGCACCACGCTGGCTGGGATGTCTTTTGGGCCTTGTGCGCAGCCGGCGATGTAGACGCCATCGGTCATGGTCGCCACCGGGTCCAGCTTCGGGTGCCGCTCTATATACCAGGCGTCAGCGCTACACGAGATGCCGAATAATTTGGCGACATCTTTGGAGTCGTGACGTGCCTGCATCCCGGATGAGAGAATGACCATGTCCACGGGGATACGTCGCTGTTTGCCAATGAGCGTATCCTCCACCTGGATGATCAATTTCCCTTCTTCCTCGGGCACTCTGGCCACATTAGTTACTTCAGCTACCTTGCCGCGCACGAATCGCGTCCCCTCCTCGAGCAAGCGCTGGTAGAACTCTTCGTAGCCCTTGCTCGGGGTGCGTATGTCAATATAGAAATTGTATACTTCTGCGCCGGTGCGTTCGCGTACCAGATGGGCAAATTTCAGGCTTTGCATGCAACAAATGGCCGAACAATAGGCATTGTAGTTCTTATCGCGCGAGCCTACGCAGTGGACGATCCCCACCGTCTTGGGAGCGGTCTTGCCGTCCCGCAGGACAATGTTGCCACCTGTTGGGCCGGCTGCATTGCATAAGCGCTCAAACTCCAGGTTGGAAAAGACATTTGCCAACTTACCATAGCCATATTGAGGGATACGCCGGGCATCGAACAAGTCGTAACCAGTAGCCAGGATGATGTTACCAACTTGGACGGTAATCTCCTCAGCCTTCTGGTTGAAGTCAATCGCATTGGTCGGGCAGAATTTCTCGCAGGCTTTGCAGGTACCCTTCAGGTAATAGGTGCAATTTACATCGTCAATGACCGGGTACTTGGGCACGGCTTGCGGGAAGGGCACATACACGGCTTTGCGGTTGCCCATGCCGGCCTCGAAGACATTATCAACGACCTTCTTCGGGCACTTTTCCCAGCAAATACCGCACCCGGTGCAGTCTTCAATTTTGATGTAGCGAGGTTTCTTTTTGATGGTTACAGCAAAGTTGCCGACGTAGCCGTCCACTTTCTGGACCTCGGACCAGGTCAGCAAAGTGATGTTGGGGTGGTTGCCGACATCTACCATTTTGGGTGTCAGGATGCAAGCCGAGCAGTCTAGGGTGGGGAAGGTCTTGTCGAACTGGGCCATGTGCCCGCCGATGGACGGTTCGCGTTCCACAAGATAGACACGAAATCCAGCGTCAGCGATTTCGAGTGCGGCCTGGATACCGGCGATGCCGCCACCGACAACCAATGTGTCAGGGTGGATTGGCACGAGCAAGGGTTCGAGCGCTTCTTGATGGATCACACGGGCTACGCCACCCGAGACAATGGCCTTGGCTTTGGCCGTGGCAGCGGCTTTATCGGTATGCACCCAGGAGTCCTGCTCGCGGATGGAAACCAGTTCGCATAGATAGGGATTCAGACCGGCGCCTTTGCAGGCATTGCGAAAGGTCTTTTCGTGCAGGTGCGGAGAGCAGGCTGCCACAACGACGCGCGTCAGTTTCTGCTCTTTGATGTCCTTCTGGATCAGTTCCTGGCCCAGGCTGGAGCACATGAACTTGTAGTCGCGGGAGATTACAACACCGCTGTCTGCAAGTTTCTCTCCAGCCCATTTGCTGACGTCAGCCACGTCAACAACCCCAGCAATGTTCGTCCCGCAGTGACATATATAAACGCCTATTCTTTCAGTCATATATTTCTCTCCTATTTCGTATTCTGGGCAATTGCAAGCATCGATGCACCGGAAACCTGCTGTTTCCCAATCCCCAAGGTACCGGGAACAAATCCCAAAGCCAATCCCATCAGTTGTGTAAAGTACATCACGGGGATTGAGTATTGTGTGCCGAACTCCCGGTTGACCTGGGCTTGATATACTTCCAGATTGACATCACACATCGGGCAGGTGGTGGCGATGACGTCGGCGTTATGGTTGACAGCGTCCTGCAAGAGTATGCGTACCATGTCCAGGGCGGCCTTCCGGTTTGTGATGATCAGAGAGCCACCGCAGCACCGGGTTTTAGATGCATACTCTATCGGTTCCGCACCGATCGTTGACAATAGACCTTCGAAGTATTGAGGATTCTCAACGTCTTCGTGGTCTTTCCGCGGTCGCAATATTTGACATCCGTAATAAGGAGCAACGCGGAGACCCTTCAGTGGATTCGAGACTTTGTTTTTAATCTCCTCCAATCCCACATCGTTGATGAAAACTTCGATCAGGTGCCGTACTTTGGATGTGCCATTGACATGCAAGTTATCTGCTTCCAGGGCGTAGTTGATATGTTCAGCCAGGTCGGCATCTTTTTGGAGGTAGGAATTGGTAAAGTACGCATTCTTGTAGCACGCGCTGCAGGGTGCGACAAAGTCGAGTCCTGTTTTTTCAGCCTTAGCTAGGTTCCGGGCCGTGAGCGTGTAAGCCAGCAATTCGTCTACCGGGAAGTAGGCGGTCGCACCACAGCAATTCCAGTCGTCAATTTCCTTAAGCTCCACTCCCAGCGCTTCTGCAACTTTCATCGTGGAGACATGATAGCTCTTCCCCAAACTTTCGAGAGAGCAACCGGGGTAATATGCGTATTGCTTCATGATGGCTCTCCTATCGGGATGATTCTCCTCACCATCTGTTGGAACTTTTTAAGCCCCTTGATCTTCTTTGGAAGCAAGGGCATCTTCCCCGATAGTACCAGACCGGTGGCCATTAGGCCTTCCTGAATGATGTCTCCAGCGCTAAACTTGGGGAGGTAGGTGGCTGCCAGTAGGGGCTCAAAGGACCTCCCGGAGTTCACGATCATTTTTACAAAAGCTTCAGAGAAGTCGGGGCCGATCAAGCCAGCTTGGAACTGACCTTTCCACATGGAGTAGCGCTTCAGTGCGTACATCATATCGGCAATATCTATTTCCGCCGGGCATCTGACTGTGCAGTAATAACAAGATGCACAAGTCCAGTAAGTATTGCTGGCCATTACTTCATCCTTGAGATCAGCCCGGATCATTCCAATGATCTGACGGGGCGTATGATCCATGAATTCAACAGCTGGACAGGTTCCGGAACAAATTCCACACTGCAAACAGTTTGTGATTGGTTCCCCATGTGAAGCATACATGAGGTTGCCTACTTCATAACTGAAAGAAAGTTGATCTACCATTCAATTATCTCCTGGTTCTCATGAATTAAGACTTTTTCTCTTCTGCCAATTTCAGCAAGGCACTCACTTTTTCCAAGAGAAGCTTGGGTTCTACTGGTTTCTCAAGCAATTCGTCAGTCTCGACGAAATGGGGATGAACAGGCTGACCCGGGAAGAGAAAAGCGATCTGTTCTCTGAGACCGGTGATAATCAGAACCGGCAATTCTCTCAAAACGGGATCTTTTCTTATCTTGCGTGCCAATGCAACCCCTTCTGCGCCTCGCCCCATCATGATATCAAGCAGGAGCAGGTCATAGCGATTGGTTTGTAAAGCCTTGAATCCATCCTTCGGGTTGTAAGCCACATCCACGCTATAGTTAGCGGTCAGAAGTACGGAT
>CAIQQN010000216.1 GCA_903873975.1 uncultured Anaerolineales bacterium | reverse complement strand
GGGAGTGGGTGCTCGTGATCACTGCGCTGATCGCCTTCGTACTGGCGCTGGTGGCGGTGGGCGCAGGTGGAGTTCTGCTGCTGCGAGATGTGTTCGGGAAGGCGAGGCTGGCGGACTGAGGATCAATTCCTTTTGTTGAACAAACTGAGCGGTCCGATTCACGATCAAGCGATCATAAGACACGGGGCTGCCTTCCATAGCTAATGGATGATCGCCTTGGGGTTAGGAAAGGGAAAGTTATATGCTGCCAGAAGAAAACACTCAGAACCAACCGTCAAGGATTGTCCGGATCGATCAGCGGCATGTTCCGGATGAAGTTTTAGAAGAGCTTGCGCGGCACATCCTTTTATTGAGAAAAGAGCGCAATCCGGAGTATCCTCTTCTCCCGGTGGAGGAAGTAATCAAGGACCTGCGTCATCCTCCTGAAGAGACGATGGAAATTGGAATCTGGGCGATCCACGACGAGAAACGCGTGGCCGCCAGAGCCATGGGAATGGTCAACCTGACCGAGAGCGAGATCCCCACGATGCTATCGAATATCTCCGTCCTACCAGAATACCGGCGAAAAGGGCTGGCGACCCGGCTGCTGGAACCATTGAAGGAATTTGCACGGCAGCATGGAAAATCCATTCTTATCCTGGACTCAACGGATCGGCTGCCGTCCGGCAAGGAGTTTCTCACGCATATTGGGGCCGAAGAGGGGCTGGCGACCCATGTTAACCGGCTCGACCTAAACGACCTCGACAGGAACCTGATGCAGGAATGGCTCCGGAAGGCAGATGAACGGGTTGAAGGGTTCAGCCTGCTGTTTTTTGAAGGGGTCCCGCCGGATCATTTGATGGATTCGTACTGTCAGATGCTCACCCACATCATGGAAACGCAGCCTTCCGGTTCGATCCAGTTCCCATTCAAGGTCTTTACGCCCGAAATCGTGCGCGAGATATTCAAAATGGATGAAAATGCCGGCCGACGGTACTGGTCGCTGGTCGCCATCGAAGATGCCACCGGGCACATCGTCGGATATACCGATCTGGTTTTCCACCCCAGGATTCCTCAGCTGATCTACCAGGGTGGAACGTGCGTGTTCACCGAATTCCGCAACCGGGGGATCGGGCGCTGGCTCAAAGCTGGCCTGGTCCTGAAGCTGGTGGATGAGGTACCCGAGGCGCACTGGATCACCACCGGCAACGCCGATGTGAACGCCTCCATGTTGAAGATCAACCACGAGATGGGGTACAAACCCTGCGAGGCAACCGCCTTCTGGCAGTATCACATCCCATAAGGATGTGTTGCGCATTCGTTAGGGCCAAGGAACCGATTTCAGGAGACAATGGCTGAGCCATTCCCTTCTATTTACCTTTCCGGCGCAGCACTTTTGTATATATATATTATACGGCGATAAACTAGGTTGCTTGCGATTGTTTTGTAGACATCCTCACCCCCTCCGCCTGCACATCCCGTCCGAAAGTGAGAACCGCCTCAGCACCGACGCCAAAGGCGAAGCCCCGTCAGGGGCTTAAATTTTATTTAGCAAAAAAAAAGTCCGTCCAAGTCTGATTTACTGGACTTGGACGGATCGCTATTTATGGTGTTACTGGCCAAAGTATTTTAGTTAGATTGGGCGGCTCATTTTCTCCTTTGGTTCTCTATTACCTGGTCACCCTGATTTTCAACGAAGCCTTCAAAATATCAGGGGAAATATAAAATTCCTGAAATCGGTCCAGATGATGACCCTATAACGGAAATACATTTAGGCGATAAAACTGTACCATTAGAAGTATTCCGCAATGATATTGAAAGCCGAATACGTAATAACCCAACCTGACCCCTCAGACCGATTGATAATTTCATGCCCAGGTGATATTATATTGTTGAGAACGGTACGCCTGACGCAACCTTCAACCGTCAACCCAGTTATTGAAGACGGGACGCTGCCAATCATAATCAACGGAGGTCTAAAATGTCACTCAAAAAGTTCACGGGGAGGATTTTACTCGCGGCCCTGGTGATCCTGCTGAGCCTGGGCCAGGCAGGCCATGTTTCAGCCGGGGTAAGTTCTTGGACAGGTATTGGACCCGTGGTCACGCATGTCTTTACCCTGGCGATCGACCCGCAGCCGCCGTTTACACTCTACGCGGGAACATCAGGCGGCGTGTTTAAAACAACAGATAACGGTGGGCATTGGACTACTGCCAATACCGGCCTGACCGACCTGTACATCTATGCACTGGCAATCGAGCCGGGAAGCTCCACCACGCTTTACGCAGGAACGGAGGACGGCCTGTTCAAAACCACCAATGCCGGCGGAACCTGGGCGGCTGTCGATGATGACTTTGGCATTACTACTCAGATCATGGCCCTGGCGACAGACCCGGGCAATCCATACACGCTCTACGCAGGTACCTGGGGCGGCGGTGTATTCAAGACCACCAATGGCGGCGGGCACTGGACTGCCGTCAATATAGACTTGACCGAAACTGACATCTATGCCCTGGCGATCGACCCTGGCAGCCCATACACGCTCTACGCAGGAACAAACAACGGCGGTGTATTCAAGACCACCAACGGTGGCGGGGCTTGGACTGCCGTCAATACTAACCTGACCGATTGGACTATTGTCTCTCTGGCGATCGACCCGCAGAACCCGACCACGGTCTATGCAGGCACTGGGGGCGGCGGGGTGTTCAAAACCGCCAGCGGCGGGGGGATCTGGACTGTCGCCAAAACCGGTTTGACCAATCTTTTCATTAACAGCCTGGCGATTGACCCGGGGAACCCGGACACGGTTTATGCAGGCACACTGGACAGTGTGTTCAAATCCACCAATGGCGGCGGGAACTGGACTGCTTTTAATACCGGCATGACCCATATCGCCATCAATACCCTCATCACCGGTCCCGGGAATCCCGCCCCGCTTTATGCCGGAACAGAAACCCATGGCACCTACGTAATTGGTACATCCATCTTTGCAGATGTACCGGCGAGCTACTGGGCTGCAAGCTGGATCGAGCGCCTGTACGATGCCGGCATCACCGGCGGCTGTGCAACTGGTCCGCTGCGATATTGTCCTGAAAACCCGGTCACGCGCGCCGAGATGGCAAAATTCCTCGAGCTTGGTATACACGGTGCCGCCTACACCCCGCCCCTCGGCACCGGTCATGTCTTCGCCGACGTGTCCCTCTCCTATTGGGCGGATAAGTGGATCGAAAAGCTTTACGCGGATGGCATCACCAGCGGCTGCCTGACCTCGCCGCTGCGCTATTGCCCGGAGGATAATGTCACGCGGGCCCAGATGGCTAAATTCCTCCTGCTTGCCAAACACGGCGCTGCCTATACGCCTCCCGCAGTGGGCGCGGGTACCGGCTTCGGTGACGTGTCCACCAGCCATTGGGCCGCCGCCTGGATCAAGCAACTTGCTGCCGAGGGCATCACCTCCGGCTGCGGTGGCGGCAACTATTGCCCGGATAACTCAGTAACCCGTGCCCAGATGGCCAAGTTCCTGGTGCTGACATTCAATTTGCCGTAATCCTTTCCTGCAGAAAAAAGTAAAATTCTGAGAAGGGAAGAATGATGCAAAAAAGGGGTTCAGTTCAGAACTGGATCCCTTTTTTGGTTCTCCTCCCACTTGTATTCGTCCCTTATAAGCTGTATAGTATCAATGATACTTTTCATCTCATCCTGGTGGCTGCGCTGCATCACGCCTTGATGCGCCAAACCCCCACCTGCCAGGAAGTGAGGGTTTTTTCATTGACAGGAGGGATCCCATGTTTTCCAAGAAATTCTTTTCCATCAGCCTGATATTGGTCCTTTTGTTGGGCTTGCCGGTAGGAACACACACTGCCCTGGCAAGCCGGAGCGTCACCTCCGTGGCCGGCGCTTCTCACCCCTTTTCTTCCGCCGCCTTGCCGGATGGCCTGAAACAAGCCATCCTGGCTGCCACGGCACAACCTTTTACTTTGAGCTTTGGAGAGCAGATGGTCACCGTCTCAGACGTTGCGGCGGATGATCGTTTTGGGGAATCAGTAGCGCTCTTGGGCGACACGGCCCTGGTTGGGGCGCGCGGTTATGATGTCGGCTTAAATCCTGACCAGGGTTCGGTTTATGTGTTCACCCGCAGCGGGTCGACATGGAGTCTGCAGCAGCAACTGACCGCCTCAGATGGCGCGGAGGGTGACTGGTTTGGCAGTTCGGTGGCGCTCTCGGGCGACACGGCCCTTATTGGAGCGCCCTTGGATGATGTCAGTGGGAACTCTGACCAGGGCTCGGCTTACGTCTTCACCCGCAGCGGGACGACCTGGAGCCAGCAAGCCCATCTGACCGCCGCGGATGGAGCCGCGGGTGACTATTTTGGCGCCTCGGTGGCGCTCTCGGGCGACACAGCCCTGGTGGGGGCGGACAATGATAACGTCAGTGGGAACGCCTACCAGGGTTCGGCCTATATCTTCACCCGCAGCGGGGCAGCCTGGAGCCAGCAAGCCCATCTGACCGCCTCGGACGGCGCAGCGGAGGACTTTTTTAGCCTGTCAGTGGCGCTCTCAGGTGACACGGCCCTGGTGGGGGCACCCGACGATAATGTCAGTGGGAATAACCAACAGGGCTCAGCCTACGTCTTTGTGCGCAGCGGTTCATCCTGGTCGCAGCAAGCGCACCTGACCGGTTCGGACGGCGCCGAGGAAGATTGGTTTGGCATGTCGGTGGCGCTCTCGGGCGATACGGCCCTGGTGGGGGCAAGTGGAAAAACTGTCGGCGCGCACTACGGCCAAGGCTCGGTCTATGTCTTCACCCGCAGTGGAGCCACCTGGACGCTGCAAGGGCAATTGACCGCCTCGGACGGCGCAGCGTATGACCAGTTAGGTTTTTCGGTATCGCTTGATGGCGAAACGGCCCTGGTGGGCGCACCTCAGGATGATGTCGGCGCAAATGTTGGCCAGGGCTCGGCCTATGTCTTCACCCGCAGTGGAGCCACCTGGACACAGCAAGGGCAGCTGACTGCCTCGGACGGCGCGGCGGAGGACATTTTTGGCTATTCGGTGGCGCTCTCAGGCGACACGGCTCTGGTTGGGGCACCCCAGCATGATGTTGGTGGGAATGCTGACCAGGGTGCGGTTTATTTCTTCCAGAATCACCAAACCTTTGGCGATGTTCCCACCGACCAATGGTATTTTTCGTGGGTCGAGCGCCTCTACGCTGCCGGCATCACCAGCGGTTGCAGCCTCAGTCCGCTGCTCTATTGTCCGGACCAGTCGGTAACGCGTGCCCAGATGGCGAAGTTCCTTGAGAAGGGGATCAACGGCTCCGCCTACACCCCGCCCCTCGGCACCGGCATGGTCTTCGTCGATGTGCCTCTCTCCTACTGGGCAGTCGACTGGATCGAGAAACTCTACGCCGATGGCATCACATCTGGCTGTATTCTCAGTCCGCTCAGTTACTGCCCGGACGACCCGGTCACGCGTGCCCAGATGGCAAAATTCCTCCTTAAGGCGGAGCACGGCTCTTCGTACACCCCACCGGATGTAGGCGGCAGTACTGGCTTTGGGGATGTGTCCACCGGCTATTGGGCCGCCGCCTGGATCAAGCAATTGGCCGCCGAGGGCATCACCTCAGGCTGCGGTGGAGGCAACTATTGCCCGGATGACTCGGTCACGCGCGCCCAGATGGCCAAGTTCCTGGTGCTGACATTTAATTTGCCTTAAGAAGAATAATTCGAAGAATGGGGATTTTGGGAGCCTGGCTCGCAAAATCCCCGCTTTTCAATCTTTCCCCTGCGTGTGTATTACGCCAAGCACAGAGTCAGTTGACCACCTTGCGCCACGGTGATGGCTAATATATAATCATCAGGAATGCCTTTCAAGTTCTGGATAATTCATAAGGAGGAATAATTATGGCCAAACAAGCTGAAATTGCACGTGAAGTAATTACCGCCAAATTGGAAGCCGGGGAACAGCTCCGCTCAGTCGGTTACTTTCGCACCGGACCTTTCTGGGCGATGATTCTGCTCTCCAATTTGTTCGCCTTTGCGATCAAGTACTATTACACCGGGGTGACCGACAAACGCCTGATCATCGTCAAGCTGAATGCCTGGAATAAACCAGAGGAGAAAGGCGGCTACGCCATCCCGCTGGCCGATGTCGAGTTGAAAGGGAATTCCTTGCTGGTCAAATTGCCAGACAAGGAAAAACCGCAAAAATTTGAAATGATTTTTGGGATATCAAAACTGACGGGATTCGATTCCAAGGAGTTCATTGCCGCCCTGCCCGCCAAGTGAAATAACCCGCCGCATATAATACCTTTGAAAGTTTTTGGAAATCAATGCCCGGTGAGCTCATCGAACAGTGAATGGGCTCTGGCACACGACCTGCCAGCGCATGCCCATTCTGCTCGCGCTGTAATAGCAACTGCCATTGTCTGGATAATTCTCCGTGCCTCCTCCCCCTCCAAAAACCGTATCAGCCCGGCTTTTTATCTTTAAAAAGCCGGGCTGTTTGTTCAGATGGAGACGGTTTATTTGAGGGCGTAGGTTACGCTGACTGTCACGGAGATCTCCGTCTTCCCGGGCTGGATGGGTACGGAGGCATTCGGAGCTGAAGCGCCACCGCCGCCCATCCCATAATAATACGGCGAGGGGGAAACGTCAGAGTAACTGATATTCTGGATTTCACCCAAAGTTGCACCTGCGGTCTGGGCCAGTTCGCTGGCCAGGCTGGCGGCATTCTCCATCGCCTTCTGCCGGGCTTGGGCCATCGCGGCGGTTTTATCGGCCACGTCGAATGTGATGCTGTTAATATTATTGGCGCCCGCACTGACGGCTGTGTTGAGCAGGTTGCCCAGCTTGGTCAGGTCGCGCACGGTGATGTAGACCGTATTATCCACCGCATAATCCGAACCAGTCGACTGCCCGGTCTGCTTGTCATAAGTTGAATTGAGATAGACACTGAAATTGCTGGTCTGGATATCCGCCTCGGCGACGCCCGCATTTTTCAGGGCATCCACCAGGGCCTGGGTCTGGGTGTTATTCTTATTGACCGCTATGGTAATGACCGGATCTTCAGTGTGCACACCAATGTAAATATTAGCGATATCGGGGGTCAGGTAGACCGTGCCATTGCCGCTGACACTCAGTGTGCGGGGTTGCGCGGTCGCCGTTCCGCAGGCACTGAGCACCAGTGCTAAAACCAATATGGGAACGAAAATGGAAAGTTTTGGACGCATGACGGACTCCTTGTGGGAAAATAGGTTACGTCTCAGAGACGCTTTGCAACAGGAGTTTGTTCCCGGTCAGGCTTGTTCTTTGCAAGATTTGCCTGGAAGGCAAAGGCCATCTCGTCAGGCCCCCATTTCCTCAATTACCAGGAGGATTTCCTATATGGGCTGATACGGGACGCCCCTGCGGGGTACCTCCCCCAAACCCCTCGGCTTCGCTCGGGACATGTCCTTCGGATTTAGGGGAGGAAAGATTAAGATAGAGTGCGGGGGTCGAGGCGGACGGCGGAGCTAGTGATCCCCTGTTGAGGACGGAGGAGCCTTGTAGAGGTCGCGTAGTAACAGCACCCCGCCAACACCCATGACAACCAGCGCCAGTGAATAGATGACGAGCGAGGCAAGGACGAGTATCCACCACCAACCAGCCGGCTCAGTTTCCCCAGAGGCCAACCCTGTGACAATGGCAAGCACCTGGCCGCCTACCAGCATGCCTGTCGCGATGCCAAATCCCCAGCCGATGAGGGCCAGCCGCGAACGGGTCCGGATTGCAGCCCAGATAAGCAGACCTCCACCGGCCAGGGCAAGCGGGAAAAGCTCAGCCGGCATGAGATAATCGAAACGAAATATATGATTGTTAATAACGACAGCCACCGATAGCAGGACCGGTGCCAGGATTGGGAACCACACAAGCGCTGTGCCTGCTATTGCCAGGATTTTGGTGATGATGCCCTTTTCCATATGAATGCCTCCACTATATGAAACGGTTACCCGCAATTTGCGTGAGCGACCGTAGATACGAACAGAAAATGTTGCCTGCCTCAACCTTGCTTCTGTTTCAATAGTGCATTGGCTGCTCCTTTCTGCACACGGCGTGCACATTTGCTTGAACCGTAAATTCAGTATATAGCTATTTTCCCTTAAAAACAATAACCCCTTGTCCACCTTTATTACTCTTCGGGGAGGATGCCCCCTGGCGGGGATGATATCGCAGTCCCTGGAGGGATGGTGCATTGGAACGTTGACTTAAGCAAGCCCAGATATCCTTTACAAAGACTTGCCTTCACCCTTGTTTTCTTGTATAGTATATGAAGTTTTTGATGCAGGCGGCCGTAAGCCCTGAACCGTTTTGAAAGAACAGATGGAAGGAAGGAGAAGAAGATGAAAACGAAAGTTCGGTTGTTATCTGTCTTTATGGTCGTATTGTTATCCATTCTCGCATGTCAATTCCCCAATTCAACGCCCAGCCCGGATTCAAGTTTGATGCAGACCCAGACGGCTTTATCAATGACTTTAACCGCAATGAATAATATCCCGCCAACCGCGACCCATATTGCTCTGCCAGCCGTGACACATATTGCTCAGCCAACTGCGACACAAATTGCTCAGCCAACTGCGACTCAACACACTCTAATTGTCCCCACTTCAACAGGAGGAGCAGGAGGACTGACTGACCAGCAGATCCAGGATAAGATCAATTCTTCAAACATCCTCATTTACGAAGATATGGCCGGGTATCAAGCTTATATTCGCTATGTTTCCAAGGCCATCGCTTCAATAGGAGGAAACCATGTGTATGTTGGGGACGCAATGGGAACATTCATGAACAAGCTGAATTCTGATACGAATTGGGATCTGATCATCGTTGCCTCGGAGTACAGGGATGCGATCAGCGGCGATTATTGGACGACGCTCAAGAAACAGGTTGATAAAGGTGTTGCTTTGATCGCAGAGGTCTGGTACCTGGATCAAATCAGCGATGGCAGGATCACCCCTCTGCTGAATGAATGCGGTGTTGAAGTACAGGGAAATTGGAACAGATCATATGGATTCAACCAGCTCGACTTCGGCATGTACTGGGTGGTCCCTGACAGCCCGGTCTTTAATACCCCCAACCAGGTTGACCAGTTCAGTTATTCCATACAGGATGCATGGATCGGAGATGCGGGAGATTTCCTGCAGACGACATTTCTTTCAAGCGCAAAGATCCTGGCCAGCCATTCCAATGGCCATACGACCGATAAAGGTTTGATCACTTCCTGCCTGGATGGCCGCGTGATATTCCAAACCTTTTCGAGCCATGACTATCCCATGGACGGGATGGTCTCCTTATGGCAAAACTATATCATGTATACTTTGACCAACCATTTTCAAGCCGCCCATTGATCGTTTCCTAACGACCCCCTTCCTCTCCTGAGGGAAGAAAGAAGGAGCAGGGATCTTGCGAGCGAAACTCGCAAAATCCCTGCTTTTTTTTCTTTTCCCTGCCGGACAGGATTACGGCAGGTTGAACGCCGCCACCAGGAACTTGGCCATCTGGGCGCGGGTGACCGAGTCTTCGGGACAGTAGTTGCCACCGCCGCAGCCGGAGGTGATGCCCTCGGCGGCCAACTGCTTGATC
>CAIQQN010000215.1 GCA_903873975.1 uncultured Anaerolineales bacterium | reverse complement strand
CGGCATCTCGGACTGCGACCCGCCTCGCAGCAACTGGACGACCAGTTCCGACGCCAGTTCCTTTTCGGTCATGCCAACCTTAATGAGCGGGATGACCACTTCCAGCGCGGACTGCGCCACCTTGACAGCCTTCCTCATGGCAGCAATTTCGTCTGCATCCTTCCGGACTCGGAGGCTGCTGACCAGGTCGGAGGCATCCGGGAAGTCCGCTTCGGGCGCGCCGGATTTGACATACCGGTACTCCAGCAGGCGCATTTGCCGCGGCTCCACGCCGATGCGCTTGCCATCTAGTTTCAATGAAATCATCGCTTTGCGGAAGACGCCCTCCCAATCGGCTGGGTTTTCGCCGTAGGGGAATGCCTTGATCTCGTACGTCAGGCCGGTCACCTTGCGCATTTCCAGTTCCGGCAGGATGATGACGGGCTTGTGGTCGGCGGTGAAGAGGGCAACCACTGGGCGTTCCGAGAGATGGAACTGCAGCCCGGTCAGATAGACCAGGCTGGGACCGGCATTCAGGGCTAAGGCATCCATTCCGGAGGCTTGCCCTGAGCCAGGTCGAAGAGTCCGGAGAGATGCAGAGAGCTTGACAAGGCGGTTTGGTTCAGACATAGGCTCCTCTCATTGCCAAAATCCATCAGGCAAGATGAATTATGGATAAGACTTGTAGTAGCGACTTTGCAGAGCACCCTTTAGCGTCAGTCGCTTTTTTCCCGGGAGATAATTATTGAACTGCCATTAGGATAGATACACCATCTGTATCATAGATTATATTGTATTGTCCAGAATCAATCAGCGATTGTTCCAATGGGATGTTTATACGAATCCCGCCAACTTGATTCTCAATTCGGGTCTTACTGAAGTAAACAAAATCAAATCGATGTCCGGTTCGATTCACCCAGGCGTTGAAACAACTCGTCGTCTGAAAAATGCACAGCTGTAAGTCCTTTGATTCATTCAATACGGAATTGAAGTCCCGGGTTGGATCCCATTCATTTCCTTGAACTGTCCCTATGCTGATTTGGCCTGTCAGCGCTGGGAACCATTCCGCTGTAGGATCCACCAGCGGCGAATCCCCAGTCATCACAGCAAAATAATTTCCAGAGGGAATATTTGCCTCGATCCAATCGAACGCTTTCAAATCGCTCTCACTGAGAACCAGGGAACGACTTTCAGTATATGTAAGCGCAAACGCCGACATCATAAAATAGGCGAGCAGACCAACAAAAAAGATCTTTACAATGCGTCCGACCAGAAGGGATTCAGCCCAGGATGTTTTTAATTCCGCCTGAAGAAAATTTTGGCCGAGTTCGAAGGAATTAATCCCCGGAAGGATCAAATCATTCAAGGCAATTCCCGCGAACATCGCCAGGCACGGTGTGATGTAAAGCGGAGCACTGCGTGGTTCCGAAATGATGACGATCATCATCCAGACCGGCAAAAACGGTTTTCTCCTCGCCAGTTCAATGAAAAGGCCGAGTACCGCAAAACAGCCCATGAAAGTCAGGAAGATTTCATTGGTGATGTTAAGCTGCACGAACGAGAGGAAATTATCCAGACTATACCCACCAGTATGGCTGGCCGCCAGGAAAGGTCCCAGGCCATGTAACGATACGACCCTGAACCACCAGGGTGCAGTGATCGCAAAAATCAGAATCGCTGTGACCACCGAAAAAACCAAACCTTTTTTATTTCTTCCAAGGAAGAGGAAAAAGACCAGGGCGATTGCCGCTGTATGGATCGCAGCTTCAGGGTGGCTCAAAACAGCCAGCGATCCAAGAGCAGCAGTCGCAAGGATATATTTGATTTTGAGCTGACGATAGAGACGGTAGGCAGCCCAGAGGGTGAGAATAGAAAACAACAAACCCAGAGAACGCGAAATTCCACCCCCCATGATCAACCATTCGAAATCAGCCGGCATCAAGGCAAAAACCATGCTGGCAAGGGCTACTTGTCCTTTTTTATTCAAAATATCATTTGCCAGAAAATAAAATGCAGGGATGGTTAGCGTTGAGATGATGGCTGGTAAGAAACGAAATATTTCAATGAGAGGCCACTTAAACAGAAAGGAAAGGAAGCCAGCCAGGTAGAAGGCAAGCGGAGGGTACGCGAAGGCAATACCAAGGTTGTTATAAGTAGCATAAGCTGGGATTTGAAAGCCGTTTTTCAGGAGATCAGAGGTCATGCTATAAAACATGCCGCCATCGTTGATTGGAAAATTAATCTGTGCAACCTGGGAAATGCGTAGATAAGCCCCCAGCGTTGTTATAAATAATATGAAGAAAACCATTGCAAAATCATGTTGACGGTGTTGTTTCATTTCTTTATATACGGCCATTGCCAGAAACCTCCGTATGAATTTCGTAATCCAACTGTCCTGACAAGCTACGGAGAAGATCTAAACAAGTGTCTGAATTCGAATACTGCATTACGGCCATTTTCATGGCATGGTCAATCGTCCTCGGTCAGGCGGTGCAGTCTCTTCACGAACACGGCATTCAAGAACCAGTCCACCAGGCCGGGGAAGAGTGTGTCGATCCCGATAACAGGACGGAACCACCAGGGGATGATCAGCGTCCGGCGGGGGTGGCGCGCCAGGCTAACGGTCCGGCGGGCAACATAAGCGGAGGTCATATAGATCCAGCGCGGCACTCGGATATTCCGTTTGAGAGCATTGTCGCCGGACTGCTGGCCGAACTCGGTCGTTGCCGGGCCAGGGTAAATACCGGAGACATGAATTCCGAAGGGAGCCACTTCTCGCCGCAGGGCATCGGTAAATCCGCGCATACCGTACTTGGTGGCGGCATAGATGCTATACATCGGGGCGGGGATCAGACCTGCCACCGAGCACATATTGATGATATGCCCGGCGCGGCGGGCTAGCATGGATGGCAGGACCGCGCGTGTAAGCTGGAGCACTCCGCGCAAGTTGACATCAATTTGTATGTCAATGTCGGCGGCAGGATCGAGCGTTTCGAGCCAATCCAGGCAGCCCAGCCCGGCATTGTTTAAAAGGATGTCAATGCGCCCGTAGGTTTCGAGCATGTTCTGGACGGCCTCGTCGATCTGGGATTGCTCGGCCACGTCGAGCGGGATGGCCAGTGCCTGCCCGCCAGCGAGACGGATCTCTTCGGCCAGGGCTGTGAGACGGTCCATGCGCCGGGCAGCCAGGATGACGATGCCGCCTTCTTTGGCAAATAGCCTGGCCGCCTCCGCGCCAAAACCGGATGAGGCGCCGGTGATAAAGATGACTTTACCTTGAAGAGATTGGGACATTGAGAGTCCTCGATGATCCGGGAAAAAGAGGCGATCAGGTTTCAGGGAATAGCCTATTACCTTATTACCCGATCCTTTGGTACCTATACTTCCGGTTCAACCGGCTCTTCCTGCCTCCGCCGCGGCCGGGGTGGCTCAAGGGTCGCTTCCGCTGCCAGGGCTATCTCGAGCACCTGATCCATGTGCTGGATGGGGATGATCTTCAGATCCTCACGTACCTTCTTGGGCACGTCCACCAGGTCTTTCATGTTTTTCTCCGGGACAAGCACCACCTTTAACCCGGCGCGGTGGGCAGCCAGCGTCTTTTCGCGCAGCCCCCCGATGGGCAGTACACGCCCGCGCAGGGTGATCTCTCCGGTCAT
>CAIQQN010000214.1 GCA_903873975.1 uncultured Anaerolineales bacterium | reverse complement strand
TCATTGGACCGAGCACGTCGCGCACAAAGGCTGGCGCTTCTGCCGGGACCGGGGCGCGGCGGGTGAAAGTGCTGGTTACTTTACCGGGCACCTTGACCTCGTGCAGGTTGATCAGAGTCTGGTCCACCGCCGCGTAGTTCTGAAGGACGACGGCTTCGCCGCGTTTGCCGTAGGTCTTTTTAATGGCTTTCTTGATCTGTTCGATGGCTTCGTCGCGCGGCAGGATGCCGGAAATGGCAAAGAAGCAGGTCTGCATGATGGTATTCACGCGGCTGCCCATACCGGTCTTTTCGGCCACATCATAGGCGTTGATGGTGTAGAACTTGAGCTTCTTCGCGATGATGTCTTTTTGAACTTCTTGCGGCAGCTTATCCCAAATTTCCTCCGGGCCATACAGGCTGTTCACGAGGAAGACCGCGCCAGGCTGGGCGTACTTGGTGATGTCGAAACGTTCCAGGAAAGTGAACTGATGGCAGGCAACAAAATTGGCAGTGTTGGGGGTGATCAGGTATGGGGCCTGGATCGGTTTGGGGCCAAAACGCAGGTGGGAGACCGTCAAAGTGCCGGCCTTCTTGGAGTCGTAGACGAAGTAACCTTGAGCGTTGTTGTTGGTCTCTTCGCCGATGATCTTGATGGAATTTTTATTGGCGCCGACCGTCCCATCCGAACCCAGACCGAAGAAGAGGCAGCGCACGGTCTCAGGATGCTCAACCGAGAAATTCAGATCATAATCCAGGCTGGTGTGGGTCACGTCTTCGTTGATACCGACCACGAAATGATTCTTAGGGTCGGCTTTCTTGAGTTCGTCGAAGACAGCCTTGACCATGGCCGGGGTAAATTCTTTCGAAGACAGCCCATAGCGCCCGCCAATAACCTTAATACCCTGCCTTCCATTCTCGAACAGGGTGCTGGTTACATCCAGATAGAGCGGTTCGCCAGATGCGCCGGGTTCCTTGGTGCGGTCGAGCACGGCAATGGATTTGACGGTTTTGGGCAGGGACTTGAGGAAAGCCGTTGTGTCAAACGGGCGGTAAAGGCGGACGCGGATGACGCCGACTTTTTCACCGTTTTCGACCAGATGGTGCACGGTTGCTTCGGCAGTCTCGCCGCCGGAGGCCATGATGATGATCACACGTTCGGCATCCGGAGCACCGACATAATCGAACAAGTGATAGGCACGGCCGGTCAGCTTGGCGAACTTGTCCATCGTTTTCTGGACGATACCAGGGACTTTGGTGTAGAACGGGTTGATGGTCTCGCGCGCCTGGAAGAACACATCCGGGTTCTGGGCAGAACCGCGCAGTACCGGATGATCGGGCGAAAGGGCGCGGGCACGGTGAGCGCGGACGAGCTCATCGTCAATCATCGCCCGCAGGTCGTCATCATTCAACTGCTCGATCTTATCCACTTCATGCGAGGTGCGAAAGCCATCGAAGAAGTGCAGGAAAGGCACGCGTGTTTCCAGCGTGGCGGCCTGGGCGATCAATGCCATATCGTGTGCTTCCTGGACCGATCCGGAGGGAAGCATCGCCCAGCCAGTCTGGCGGACGGCCATCACGTCGGAGTGGTCGCCGAAGATCGAGAGGGCGTGGGTTGCCACTGACCGCGCCGAAACGTGGAAAACGGTGCTGGTCAGTTCCCCGGCGATCTTGAACATGTTCGGGATCATCAGCAGCAAGCCCTGGCTGGCCGTGAAAGTGGTGGTCAGTGCACCGGTCTGAAGTGCGCCGTGGACTGCGCCGGAAGCGCCGCCTTCGGATTGCATTTCGATTACCAGTGGGACGGTTCCCCAGATGTTCTTGCGATTAATTGCCGACCAGTCATCGGCAAACTCCCCCATGTTGGAAGAGGGCGTGATAGGATAGATCGCGCAGATTTCATTGGTGCGATGGGCAATTGAAGCGGTCGCTTCGTTCCCATCAATCGTAACTTTTTGTCGTTCCATATAGCTAAACTCCTTCAAATAGAATCACACAGACAATTCTGTGCAGGTCTTTTATGCCGAGGTACGAGTGTATTCCCCCAAGTTTATCAGCGATAGTTATTTTATACACAAATACTACAGCGACTTGTCACCAATAAAAAACACATCAAATTTGCTTTTTCAGGTGCTCACGTGCAAGGAGCAATGCTGCCAGCGACTTCGCATCCGGGATTTTGCCGAGTTCACACATTGCCGGCACCTCGGCCAACGGGATGCGCTCTACGGAGAGGAACTCGTCGGCATCTGCCTCCAATGGGTCGTAGCGCAAATCCGTCGCCAGGTAGACGTACATGTATTCCGTAGAGTAACCAGGGGCCAGATAGAATCCGCCAAGGGATTCCAATCTCCCCGCGGCCATGCCTGTTTCTTCCCGGATCTCGCGCCGGGCACACGCCTCCGGAGCCTCGCCCTCGTCCAGGGTTCCGGCGGGTAGTTCCAGGAGATCCAGTCCTGCTGCGTGCCGGTATTGGCGGACGAAGAGCAAATGACCGTTCGCGTCCAATGGCAGGATAACGACCGACCCGATGTGTTCCACAATGTCGAACCTGGTCTCACGGC
>CAIQQN010000213.1 GCA_903873975.1 uncultured Anaerolineales bacterium | reverse complement strand
GGGATGCCTTCTTCGATGCAGATATCCAATTCTTCCGGTTCCATGTCATTCAAGTCGGAATACGGAATGGCGTATCTGACTTGCAAGGTTTTCTGCTCGTCGGCGTGCGTACCAAACAAGTAGTAAAGGGGGTTGGCAAAACCTGCCAATAACAGACCGCCATGCCGGAGGACGCGGGACGCTTCCCCCCATACCGGACGGACTTCTGGACAGAAGACGTTAGAAACCGGATGGAAGACCAAGTCGAAGGCTTCGTCTGAAAAAGTGGAAAGATCGCGCATGTCGCCCTCGACGGTGCGGATGTTCAAACCCTCGCGGGCGGCCACCTGGCGGTCGCGTTCTAGTTGCGCAGGGGAATTGTCGAAGATGGTGACATTGGCTCCTAGGGCGGCGAAAACCGGACCCTGTTGCCCGCCTCCACAGGCCAGACCGAGCAGGTTCAGCCCCTGGAAGGACGGGAACCATTTGCGCGGTACAGGATTGGTCTCGGTGAGCAAGACGGAAAATTCACCTTTACGTGCGGCAGCGATGGTTTGCGGATCAACCGGGATGGTGAATTTGTTGTTATTATCCACCTGCCGGTTCCAGGCATAACGATTGTAATCGCGCACGTTGAGAGTTGGTTTAGGCATATCTATCCCCAGAGGTCATTATACACCGGCAAAAAAATTCCCCGCGAGGTTCCTCGCGGGGAAAGGTTTTCTGATTACCGATTGCTATTTTGTCGGTGTGGCGATTGGCCCGGCGCCGCTCCAACCGAAATCGCGCATTACAGAAGCTGCCCCGGCAGCGGTCCAGATAGGGTTGCCCTGATCATCGGTGCTGGTCTGGCGGACTGTGACCACCCACCAGCGGATGGTATGAGAACTGTTGTCCTGAGGGCGGAAGGTCACTGGGACGATGAATTTCGTGTCGGTCACGGGTTGGGTCAGCTTGCGACCGGTACCGCCGGTGACATCCAAAATCGTTACCAGGTAGCGCTCATCATCGCGCAAAGCGCCCACCGAAGCCCATTGCAGGGTCACAGTGTCAGCTGCTAGAGTAAACGGAGCGCCATCGGCAGGAAGGAGAAGGTTGGGAGCCGGATAGGGGGGGGGTGAAGTTGGTGTGGGTGATGGGCCGGGAGTGGCGGACCGCATACAAAGCGGGATGGTCAATTGAGTATCAATAAAGACCGTATCTATGCTCAACCCGTTCCAATCCTTGATGGCTTGCATTGTGACACCATATCTATGGGCAATCGAGCTAAGCGTATCGTCAGCTTGGACAGTGTAAACAACGGTCTGGCAAGCGGCACGGGTTGCGGCAGCCGGTTCCAGGGTTGCGGTGGGCGCGGGCGGTGGCGTGGGGGTGGGACGCGGCACCAAGATGGTTTGCCCAACTTGCAGGTCAGTGCAGTTGCTGTTCAAACTATTTGCACTGACGATGGCCGAGACAGAGGAACCATACAGACCAGCAATCGAAATGCATGAATCTCCACTCTTGACTGTATATTTATCCGGCGGTTCAGGGGTCAACGTGGGAGTCTCGGTCGAGATGAGAGTATCGGTCGGCGAAGGAGTGATAGTGACCGTTTCAGTCGGGCTGGGAGTGGCGGTGTTATCTGGGAGTTTGCCGGTACCTTTCAAAGTGAAAAATAAAGCCAGCGCACCGACAATCAGAACGACAGCCAGCAAGCCCAAGGCGACCGGCAGGCTCAGAGTCACTTCTGGCATACGTGCCCCTTGACCATTTTTCTCTGATTTTGCTTTTGACTTTGGAGTGGCACTGAACTCGCTCCCACATACTACACAGCGAGAGGCATTTTCGGCTAGCCGCGTACCGCAGGTGGGGCAGAGTTTGGTAGGGGTTGTTTCAGGACTCATAGTTTGGGCATTATACCATGAGGAAGATTGGCAATATTATTAAGGGTTGGAAAACGGACTGCGCATAGGAAAATATATCTTCTTCTTCAGATTACCGGGAATGGCCGTGGCGAAGGGTTAAAGAGGGGTTTCGTGTGCGTTATAATGTCCCCGTCATGAATGACAACTTTGGCCTTTACAAAACCATGCTATTAATCCGCCGCTTTGAGGAACGCTTGATATCTGAGTTCTCAACCGGAAAATTGAGCGGTACCACCCACACCTATATTGGCCAGGAGGCCGATGCGGCCGGGATTTTTTCGATTACAGAGCCTGGGGATGTTGTTTTCAGCAATCACCGTTGCCACGGCCACTTCCTGGCTTATGGTGGGGAGCCATATCGTCTCGCCGCCGAACTGATGGGCAGAGCTACTGGACTGGTGAGCGGACGAGGTGGCAGCCAGCACATTCACTGGCACAATTTTTACACAAATGGTATCCAGGGAGGTATCGCACCGGTTGCCGCTGGCATGGCGCTGGCCGAAAAAGTCCGCGCAACTGGTAAGGTCGCGCTGGCTTTCATCGGCGACGGGACACTCGGTGAAGGGGCTCTCTATGAGAGTCTGAATATAGCGGCGCTGTGGAAGCTCCCTATCCTGTTTGTTCTCGAAGACAATGGCTATGCCCAAACGACGCCAGTCGAAAAAAACATGGCTGGAACAATGTCCGGAAGATTTGCAGCGTTTGGGATCCCGGTCTGGGAACGAGACACAACCGATGTGCTAGATATTCAATCCGCGGCACGCGAAACGGTCCAAGCGGTACGCTCCGGGGCTGGACCTGTGAGCTTGATCCTGCACACTTACCGTTTCTCCGCCCACAGCAAGGGTGATGATCCGCGTTCGTCCGAGGAACTTGCCCACATCCGCAAGTTTGACCCGCTGATCGTTCACGGCGAGCGGTTGACTTCCAATGAACATACAAAAGCCGAATCCGAAGTTACAGCTACGATAAACGATGCCTTTACCCGCGCAGAGAACGACCCATTCGCCGTATTGAGTTCTGAGCATTGATGGCTACAGTATTAGAACGTCTCAACTTTGCCCTGCATCACGCCATGGAAACCGACGAACGCGTCTACGTGCTTGGGGAAGATATCCTCGATCCCTACGGCGGCGCGTTCAAGGTGACGCGCGGGTTGTCCACGAAATTCCCTGAGCGCGTCCTGACCACACCCATTTCCGAGGCTGCCATCGTAGGCGTAGCAACCGGCATGGCACTGCGCGGATTGCGGCCGGTGGCCGAGATCATGTTTGGTGATTTTATCACCTTGATTGCCGACCAATTGGTCAATCATGCCTCCAAGTTCCGTTGGATGTATAAAGAGCAGGTGAGAGTACCAATGGTTGTTCGAACCCCGATGGGCGGCAGGCGAGGTTATGGTCCCACCCACAGCCAGTCGCTGGAAAAGATGTTCCTGGGAGTACCTGGCCTGAAAGTGGTTGCACCCAATGCCCTGGGTGACCCGGCGCAACTGCTCGCAACAGCCATCGCTGACGATGACCCAGTATTGTTCGTGGAGCACAAATCATTGTATACCCGTCCGTTGCTGGAGCCGGGGAAAGGCGAGCTGATCGATTTTCAAGTCGAACAGACTGGAGGTGCTTACCCAACCCTCACTCTGAGGTCTACAGAAAGTGCCCTACTCACAATCGCCTGTTATGGCTATAATTTTGAACTCACCCGCACTGCTGTACTAGAACTGATAATGGAACATGAGATCTTTGCTGAAATCGTCCTTTTCTCGCAACTCAGTCCCTTTGACTTGGACCCGCTCTTCTCATCCCTGAGGCGGACCCGGAATCTGATTACTGTAGAAGAAGGGACTCTATCCCTTGGCTGGGGGGCGGAGGTGGCGGCGCGCGCTGCAGAAAGGATGGAGAAATTACGAATCCGGCGGGTGGCGGCGCAAGATTTGCCGATCGCCAATGCAAAGAGTCTGGAAGACGCCATCCTACCGTCGGTGCAGGATATTGTCAATGCAGCGTTGGGGCTTGTGGAAAGATAAGCCTTTAGGAAAGAATATCTCTCCTATGTCAATGATGAAGAAATATCCTGAATTTGTTGATGTGCTACTGTAGTCAGGGAATACTCGTCCATACGCTCCTCAGAATGAGACCCGTAAAGAGAAATCATGATCAAATCCGAAATCCTCGTCCCCTTACTAAACGCCAATGAACCCGAAGCGCGGCTGGTCAGTATCCACATCAAAAATGGACAGGCTGTCGAAAAAGGTGCGCTGCTGTTCACAATTGAGACAACCAAAGCAGTGTCAGATATCGAATCACCGGAGACCGGGTTTGTGCGTCTGGTGGCGAAAGAAGGCGACACCGTGGCAGTTGGGGAAAGTTTGGCCGTGATTACCGATACATTCGATGAACCGGTTGAAATCCTGCGTAGGGGTGATGCAAAAGCTACCCCCGAAGAAATGCCCTCTTTTGGGACATTGCGTATAACCAAACCTGCACGCATATTAGCCGAATCTCTTGGCGTGGACCTGGCGACCCTGTCGACCGACCAGCTGGTGACGGAGAAAGTTGTCCACCAGGCTGATAGTGCGACGGAAAAAATTGACCTTACATTCCCCACATCGGAAAAACCCTATTTGTTGATCTTTGGCGGAGGAGGACACGCCAAAGCCATCATGGATATGGTAAAGCTGATCAACATCTATGCCATCGCCGGCATCCTGGATGACGATGAACTCCTGACTGGGAAGCAGGTGCTTGGCATCCAGGTTCTGGGGACACGGGTGCTACTTCCAGAGCTTGTTAAACAGGGTGTAATCCTGGCAGCGAACGGCGTGGGGGGGATTATTGACATTGGCGTTCGTGTACGTATTTTTGAACTACTTGAAAGCACTGGCTTCAAGTTCCCCGCGTTGATCCATCCGCGGGCGACTGTAGAGCCGAGCGCTAAAATAGGGGAAGGAATACAAGTTTTTGCCAACGCGTACGTTGGATCGGAAGCAGTTCTTCACCCGAGATGCATGGTTAATACCAACTCGGTGGTCTCGCACGACTGCGAGATCGGATCGTACACCCATATCGCTCCCGGCGCGCTCCTGGCAGGACATGTCCACGTGGGCGAGCGAACACTGGTGGGCATGGGAGTGACAACAACCATCGGCGTACACATCGGTTCAGGTGTGCGTATTGGCAACGGGGCTATCGTTCTTGCAGACGTCCCGGATAAAATGGTTATTCAGGCGGGACGTTATTGGGTCGGGAAAGTAGAATAACTTGCATGAGTAGTAAAAAATGCGGCAATCCTTGGATGGCCGCATCTTTGATTCGCTGCTGATTGCCCGATTATACGTGCGTTTTAAGCCAGTCCTCCACATCTTTGAGCACGATGGCGCGCTCCGGTTCGTTGAAAACTTCATGATAAAACCCTTCGTAGATCTTGATGGTTTTATCTTTTGAAGAAGCTTTATCGTACAGCATTTGTGCGCCACCGGTGTCAACGAGCCTGTCGGCACTGCCCTGTAGGGTAATGAAAGGCAGAGTAATTTTTCTCACTTCAGCGGCCACACGCTGCATCGCTTTGAGCCCTTCTGCTGCCAACCGGGCGGGAGTCTTGTCATGGAAGACCAGAGGATCATTCACGTAGGTCTTGACCACTTCGGGATCGCGCGAGATGCCGGTGACGTCCAGTGCCACGATACCGGCTTTTGGTGTAATGACTGAGAGAATCTTACCCATTGTAATGGTCAAAGGGGAAATATTATTAGCAACTTTGATGAGGGGTGCAGAGATCACTGCACCTCGGAAAGCGGCCTGGTGATCGAGTAGGTAGTAGACAGCAATCAATCCACCCAGGCTGTGGCCGAGCAGGATGATGGGTTTACCCGGCTGCCAGCCCTTGACCATGTTGAGGTAAATCGTGAGGGTGTAGGTGAAATCTTCAAACCGATCGACCACTTCGCGTCCGCCATCCGATTTACCGTGACCGATATGATCCAAACCATAGATGGCGTAACCGAGAGGCACGAAGTAGTTGACCACATTCATATAACGTCCACAGTGTTCGCCCAGCCCATGGACGATGAGCAGAACAGCCTTTACATCCCCGTCGGGGAGCCAGCCCTGGTAATAGATGTTGGCATCCCTTACGCCTTTGAAATATCCTTCAGTGTGGTTCATATTGTCTCCTTTCGTTAAATTCCTCAAATATAGTATAGCATGAGATAACGGATAAAGACTCGTTTACAAAACCTTTTCTGCCTGGTGCAACAGCCAGTGCTCCAGTTCCGGGATATTTTCACTCAGGCGGGCTGCAGCTACTACCGTCAGCCAACGTTGGTACTCTTCTTCTCCGCCAGGACGCAGCTGGAAATAGTGGTGAAGGTAGATTGAATGGAAAAGACGGACAAAAACCTTAAGCGCTGCGTTTGAGATCTCGGAACTGGCTAACGCACCCAGGGCGATGATCGTTGTGCGGGCTACATTCGCGAGGGGATTGCCGCGCGATGCGTCAATCCAGTCAATAACTACTGTGTGACCGGGAGTAAGCAGGATGTTGCCGGGATGGAAGTCGCCATGACAGATCTGCTTGCCATCAGACAGGGCTGACAGTGTAGCGAGTGCTGAAGTTTTGAGGGAGCCAGGCAAAGCGCACCGGCTTGAGCCTGTCAAAAGCTCCGCAATGTTAATTTTATGCTCCAACCTGCGACGTTGGGGCGGGAGGCCGGGCCCGAGCGTATTGGCATGTATCTCCGAATGGAGTTGGGCGGCCAGGCGCGCCAGAGTAAAGAATTGCCAGGGTTGTTTTTCAAGAACTTCCCACATGTTTTGCCCGGACACGCGCTCGCAAAGCAGTCCGTAGCGTCCATTAATTTGTAAGATTTCACCTGCAGCCGGGACAGGCAAACCTGCGGCAACACAACCTGAGCCATGCGCTGCTCGAACTGAATGCTTTCCAGATAGAACCAATCGAAAAAAAGTTTGAGCACCTGACCATTTTTCCACGTGTAGAATTCGGCTGTCCGGCCCAGGGCGATGGGTTTGTCGGACAGGTTGATCATTTGATGCACCCGCGGATGAACTCACCGATTTCTGCGACGGATTGCCGTGCTTCCGACAGGAATGGGACAAAGGCCTGAAAGACGTGCCACAACCCGTCCCAGACCCGTATGCGGACATCCACGCCGGCAGCTTTCATCCTTTCTTCCAAACGCGTTGAATCATCGAGGAGAATTTCATCATCTCCAACATGGATAATGGTGGCAGGCAGGCCGTGCAGGTCAGCTAGGAGCGGTGAGATGAGCGGGTTGGATGGGTCTTCCTGACCAAGATAGGCCGGGACAAAACCGGGACCCATGCTTTCATCCACACCGCCGAAGATCGGGTCAACTGCCTGGCGGGTGTGGTGGGATTCACCCGAAAATGTCAAGTCGGTCCAAGGGGAAAGAAGAAACAACGCAGCCGGGAGTGGTTCGCTTGAATCCCGTAAACAGATGGCGGTGGCGAGGGTCAGGCCGCCTCCGGCCGAGTCACCGCCGATGGCGATATGTTGAGGTGCATATCCCTGGGCTAGCAGCCAGCGATAAGCGGCGAGGGCGTCTTCGAGCGCGGCAGGAAAAGGATACTCCGGGGCGAGACGATAGTTTGGAACAAGCAGGCGGGACTTGCAGGCCAAAGCCATGGCACCGGTCAACCCGCGATGAGTGGCTGGGGAACACAGGGTGTAACCTCCACCGTGCAAGTACAGGACAGCGGTCTTGGCAATGATCTTGGTGGGGACAACCCATTCGGCCTCGACCTTGGCGACCTGGACGGATTCTTTTGTAACACCCACAGGAAGATGGATAATCAGGTGGGCAAGAGTCGCTATTCTCCGACGCTGTTCCTGAGTGGATAGTTGCGGGTCAAGAACGAAAAGGGCGCGTTTCATCGCCTGACGTAGCGTTTGGATTCTTTTCGTGGACATAAGCACCCCAAATTGGAGCAGTTAGATGGATTAGATTGTTTACCAATCGAGATGAATTGTACTGCGTTTTTTGCAAGAGAGAGCTTTTCAGGCGACTGGTGGCGGTGGCTCGGAGTGCCCTCGTTCAATAATGCTAAAGTACTCATTCCGTAGCTTTATTTCCTTTTTTTTACCTGGAACCTTGGGTACCCAGCCGCCTGATCTGGGTATACAATTCATTCAACTGGTGCTCGTATTTAGCCTCATTGTCTCGTTCAGTCTAAGGTATCATATATAAGGTGAAGCCATGAAATCTTATCGCAAGGAACTCTGGCTCAATGTTCCATCCCGGCACGGATTTGTCAACATTACACCGGATGTCGAATCTGCTTTGCGAGAAAGCGGTATCCGCGAGGGGCTGTGCCTGGTTAACGCCATGCACATTACGGCCTCGATCTTTATCAATGATGCCGAGTCCGGCTTGCACCACGACTACGAAGAGTGGCTGGAAGGGTTGGCTCCGCACGAGCCAATAGACAAGTAGTGGCACAACTGAACCGGGGAAGAAAACGCCGACGCCCATCTCAAACGACAAGTCATGGGACGCGAAGTGGTCGTCGCGGTGACTGATAACCACTTGGATTTCGGCCCTTGGGAGCAGGTTTTCTACGGCGAGTTCGATGGGCGGCGACGAAAGCGCGTACTGGTGAAAATCATTGGTGAGTAATAGCAACACAAATAAAATCAAAGTGTTCCCTTATCACAAACTCGACCATCTCTCCAAAGGAGAAGTTCTAATGAAACGCTTACGCTGGTACGATTACATCACCATCAACTTGTTCTGGCTTGGCTTGAACATCCGTAACACCGCCCTGGGTTCGATCTTCATGCCCTACCTGGTGGGCATCTTCGCACCGGAGGCGATCAAGAATACCGCTCTGGGAGCCATGCGCTCGGCAGGACTGGTGATTGCCATGCTGGTGCAGCCAGCGGCGGGCTTGCTGAGTGATCGGTCTACATCTCGATTTGGGCGGCGCAGGCCATACATCCTGGTCGGGGCATTGTTCGATTGTCTGTTCCTGGCTGCGATCGCCCTCTCCTGGAACTACTGGGCCTTGTTGATCGCCATCCTGCTCATCCAGTTCTCTTCCAATATCTCGCATGGCCCATTACAGGGATTGATCCCGGACTTGGTGCCGGAAGACCAGCGCGGGCGTGCTTCAGCAATCAAAGCAATCATGGAATTACTACCAATCATACTGGTCGGGTTAACGATTGCCAAAATGGTCGGTGCTGGACAACTGGACTGGGCTATCTTTGCAACTGGACTTTCTTTACTAGTGGTGACCCTCATTACAGTGATTTTTGTCAAGGAAACGCCGCTTCAAGAGAAACCGACCTCCCCTTTCTGGCCTCCGATGGTGCGCGTGCTCGGAATGCTGGGCGGACTGCTTGTTGGCGGCCTGGCTGGAGTTCTGGGGGGAGGAGTGATGGGTGGACTGGCTTGGATGGTCACACGGATGTTGGGGAGTCAGTCCACGGCCATTGCAGTGGGTGTTGGTGTAGGCGGGGCAGTGGCGATGATCGTCGCTGTGGTGGCTGGCGTCTGGGCGGGGTGCCTGGGCACGCTGGGCCAGGAGGCGCGCAAACAGCAATCCTTTGTCTGGTGGATCGCCAACCGATTGATGTTCCTGGCAGCAGCAACCTCTCTACAGGGCTCCATCTTCTATTTCGTAATGTATGCCTTCAAATTAACTAATGAAGAGGCTTCAAGCCTGACTGGTACATTGACCTCGGTGATCGGCATTTTTATTTTGATCTCTGCGCTGGCGAGCGGCTGGCTTTCAGACCGCCTGGGACGAAAACGACTGGTACTCATCAGTGGCATTGTGGCAGCAGCAGGCAATGTCTTGTTATTGATTACCATTTGGATACCAAACCTGACAATCGTCTACATTGCTGGCACGATCATTGGGCTGGCAACAGGTCTATTCATGACCGCCAATTGGGCACTCGGTACAGACCTCGTGCCCGCCGGCGAAGCCGGACGCTATCTGGGCGTCTCAAACCTGGCCGGGGCAGGAGCGGGTATTGTTGGTGCGGGCATCGGTGGATTAGTGGCCGACACCATCAACCGCTATTATATGGGACTGGGCTATTTCGCAATCTTTGCTGCTTATGCAATCCTGTTTGCCTTGAGCGCGGTTACTTTAGTGGGCTTGCGTGAAGGTAAGAAATGAACGCTTTTCTCTGGCTGCTGGTCCCGGTTGGATTGGTGTTAGCGGCTGGATTGGTAACCTCCTTTTACTTGACCAGCCGCCGACCACGCACCACTTTCCAAAGTCCAGCGGAATACGGACTCGAGTTCGAGGAACTTACATTCAAGGCCGCGGATGGGTTGCGGCTAAAAGGGTGTTGGATCCCGGCCACTGGTTCTGATCGCGCCGTGATCATCCTCCACGGCCACGGCGGCAGTTTGGATGGGGATATTCACCGCGCCCCTGCCTTGCACGCAGCTGGATTTAATGTTTTCTTGTTCGACTTCCGCGCCCATGGACGCAGCCAGGGACGCCTTGCGACCTTTGGTTATCTCGAACGGCAGGATGTGCTGGGAGCGGTGGAATTACTCCAGCACATGGGTCTAAAGCGCATCGGGCTTTTGGGCTTTTCCTACGGTGGGATGGCAGCCATGCTCGCTGCGCCAATTTGTCCTTATATTCATGCGGTGGTAACGGATGGAGGTCCGGCTAGGCTACAAACAGCACTGGCTACGCGTGCCGTTGAACTACATATCCCTCAGTGGCTCGCCGGACCTCTGGCTTGGCTGACCATTGCAATCACCTCCCTGCGTCTGAGAGCGAATATGTTCCACTATGAGGCAACCCGCTGGGTGGGTAGAATTACCCCGCGTCCCATTTTGTTCATCCATGGTGAGTTGGACCAGTACTGCCCCGATTTTAACGATTTGTTTGCTGCGGCAGGCGAGCCGAAGGAAGTGTGGCGGCTAGCGGGTGTTGGTCACACCAAGGCGAGCGAAGACCAACCCGAGGAATTTCGTCGCCGCGTGATCGAGTTCTTCAATAACAACCTTTAATTGATGACCCTGCGTTTACGCTTTTCAGAATCAGATTGGGAACGCATCGAGCGCGACTGGTCAGCCTGGTGGGCGGGGGAGCTGGTGCGTCCCCTGGTGGTACTTGAATGCATTGAGGGCGAAAACCGCTATGACCTCCACTGCGCGGCTGTATTTCTCGGCAACTATCCAATGGATACACCTATTGACACGATCCTGGACGAATTCGTTCCGCGGCTCGAAAATACGCATTATCTGGGGGATTCCTTCCCGCGCTTCTGGCCGAACTTTGGACCCGGTATCGTCGCCGCTTTTACCGGGGCTCAAGTACATCCTGCCTGGGATACAACTTGGTTCACACCCGGTAAATCATGTTTAATATCAGATCTGCGCGTAGCCACTGACTGGCAAAATCCATGGTGGCGACGAGTAGATGAAATCACGAACGCGGCTGTTAACCGCTGGGGACGAGAATTGGTAGTAGGTTTCACTGACCTAGGAGGCAACCTCGATATACTTGCTTCGCTACGCGATACACGGCAACTCCTGATGGATTTGGTGAAATCGCCACAAGAGATTGACCGATTGGTGGGGGAAACCACCCACCTTTGGCTGGCGTGTTATGACCGGTTGTATGCCAGCGTTGCCTCTGCAGGTCGCGGGGTCACTTGTTGGGGACCGTGCTGGTCAAAAAGCCGAGGTTACATGCTTCAGAGCGACTTTTCCTACATGATTTCCCCAAAGATGTTCGAGCGTTTCGTCCTACCGGATCTGGAAACCTGCTGTGCTGTTATAGAATACCCTTTTTACCACATGGACGGAAAGGGGCAGCTAGTCCATGTGGATACTCTTCTTTCGATATCTCGTTTGCGAG
>CAIQQN010000212.1 GCA_903873975.1 uncultured Anaerolineales bacterium | reverse complement strand
GCGATTCATAATCAGTCTACCGACCGGTCGGTAATATAAGAATACCAGAATTGGAATTAAGAGTCAATAGCCTTTGGTACTTTTTTTTTGTTACCCCCTTGCTTGGATGATAAACCCAGCCCCTTTCAATAATGAAAGGGGCTGGGAGTACTTGCTGATGAATTTATTTACCCATTTTCTTCTTGAAAGCCGCAGTTAGTGCCGGGACGATCTGGAACAGGTCACCAACCACGCCAAAGCGGGCTAATTTGAATATAGGTGCCTCAGTGTCCTTATTGATGGCAACAATCATTTTGCTTGAGCGCATACCGGCCAGGTGCTGGATCGCTCCTGAAATCCCACAGGCTATATAAACATCCGGCGAGACAAGTTTGCCAGTCTGCCCAACTTGGTGAACGTAGGGCATGTAACCAGCATCCACCGCGGCGCGCGAGGCCCCCACGGCTGCCTTTAAGACCGAGGCCAGGTCCTGGACCAGTGCGAAGCCCTGCTGGGCGCGCCAGATTTCGGCCTGTTTCTCGTCCAGTCCTGTTGGGGGTGTCAGAGTCGGGTTGTTCGAGACACCGCGACCGCCAGAGACGATCACATTCGCATCCGTCAAGCTGACGCCGCCTTCGCTGGTAGTGTAACCTTCCACTTTGGTGGGGAATTCGCCTGTTGCCGCAGCAACTCTGGTCAATGTCCCGGTTTTACCGGCCTGTTGAGGTGGTTTCGGGAAAGCCCGCCCGCGCAGGGTGACAATTTGTGGCTTGGAAGAACAAGTCTCCTTTGTCAGTAGTTTTCCAGCGTAGATCGGGCGAGTGACTGTGATCTTACCGTCTGCGGCCTCCAAGACTGTCACGTCCACCATCACGCCGGTCTTCAGGTCAATAGCGACCATGCCAGCCAGCTCACGGCCGCGCGTTGTGGTCGGGAACAGGAGCAAATCCGGGGTCCGCTCTGCAGCGAGTTTGCTCAAGTTTGTCGCAAAGGCTTCGGCGCGATAATCAGTCAGGGACATGTCGTCAACCAGGAGGACCTCGTCCGCACCGTACTCAAATGCTGTTTTTGCCAGCGTTTCGGTGCCAGAACCAAAGACCAGCGCGGTGACATTACCGAGCGTTTTGCCGACACCGATGGTTTCCCACGAGGCTGGGAGGGCAATCCCTTTGAAGTGGTCGATATAAACCCAGGTTTTCATAGGACTTTCTCCGCCAAGATCTTATTGGCCAGTGTTTCAGCGATCTCCTCCGGACTGCTGCCGGTGATGAACTCGCATGTGACTTCCCGGCTGGGAGGATTCATCATCTCCGGCCAGGAGATGACAGAAACCGGCGCGGCGATTCCCACTCCGGTCAACAACCAGGTGGGGATTTCGGCGCGCGAGGCTTTGCGGATGCCCATGAAAGAGGGGTAGCGCGGCTCGCCAAAATCTTTCATAATGCTGAAGACGGCGGGCAATTTAGCCGTGACGATCTGCCGTCCTTCCTCAACGCCGCGTTCGACCCGGACGTTGCCCCCCTCGACCTTAATCACCGAGGCCAGGGTCAGGGCGGGCCAGCCAAGCAAACGAGCTGTCTGGGCCGGGACCAAGCCTGAGTCGCCGTCAATGGCCTGGCGACCGAAGAAGGTCATATCCACCCCACCGATCTTCTGGATGGCAGCTGCCAGGACCTGAGCGGTTGCCTGAGTATCCATGTTGACCAGGGCGGGATCGCAGATCAGGATGGCATCATCGGCTCCCATGGCAAGAGCGCGCTTGAGAGCTTCTTTGGTACTCTCATCACCGATGGTTACAACAGTGACGGTTCCACCCAGCACTTCTTTCTGCTGAAGAGCAGCCTCCACAGCATATTCATCCCATGGATTTATGATGAGGGGAGCATCCCCCCAGACCACCTTTCCCTGCTCGACGACCACTTTAGCTGTCGAGTCAGGAACTTGCTTAATACAAACAACGATCTTCATGAAATAGCCTCCTGTAATCAAAGATTTATCCCTGTTCCCTGGAGAAACCGGCAATTCAACATAAAACTCTATTGAATCGTGGTGCATCAGAGTTCAGGCGTAAGTTGAACAATCCATTCAGAAGAGATGAAGAACAAAATATCAGCTTGTGTAAAGGAAGTAATTGTGAAATTTGGAATAATCGTAATTATACAACACTCTCCAGAAGCCTTGACAGATCACGCATATGAAACAATTGATGTCCATAGATGGACATTATCAAAGTCTCAATATTCACATCCCCCAATACCGGATGTCGTCCGATCTTATCCAACTGATCTGGGCCAAGTGTCCTGACCCACGCAATGGTCTGATGGCGGGCTTGATCCAGCAAGTCAAGCAAGATTGGCGGCGATTGGCCCTCCAACCGGCTTTGCTCATCAGCATTAAAGCGATTGATGTCAAATTCCGGCGGGGCGCCCAGACCACCAGCAACAATATCTTGGGCCAGGGCAAGGAGTTGTCTTTCTGATGATACAAAATGTGCCACAAGATGACGTACCTGCCAAGTGGGTTCGTGATAGAGCGGCTTCTGCCATTGTTCCGGCGTCAAAGCGTTTAAAATCTCAAAGGCCTTTTGTCGACCTTTCTCCAATTTGGCTACCAAAGTGTCTGCTCTTGATTGAGTCATGGTTATCAAACCTGGAATCTCTATTCTAGCCCGTAAGTTCTGACTTTATACTGCTTATTGCATAAATCCCTGAACCTGCCACTATCCCATTTTTTCCAAGATTTTAATTGCTGTTCTCGTTCTCTCCAGCACCTTCTCTTTCCCCACAATTTCCATGCTCTCAAAAAGAGGCGGGCTGACAGTCTGACCCGTCACTGCGACACGCAGAATCCCAAAGACCTGATTGGGACCGAGGCCTAGTTGCTCCACCAGCAGGCGCATGGGCGGCTCGGCAATGCCCGGGGTAATTTCAGGAAGCGCTGCAAGGATTTCGTAAGCTTTGTGAGCAACGCCCGCCGATTGTGCAGCCGTCAGATTCTTGGCAACCAAGTCGGCAGGTTTCGGTTCTACATTATCTCTAAAGAACCAGGCCGCGAAGGCCAGGCAGTCATCCAAGGTGACCAGACGCTCGCGGATGAGCGGGATGATTTTCAGTAGTTTGGCGTCATCCACAACCAGGCCTTCTCGCAGGAAATAAGGCTTGATCCGAGCGGCAAGATCCCCGGTTTGAAGGAGACGGATGTGGGTCGCGTTAAAATGGTCGAGTTTGGCAAAATTAATAGCGGCGGGAGAGGGCGTCAAATTGTGGATGTCAAAGCGGGCGATCATATCGTCCAGAGTCAGCACGTCGCCTTCCGGGACACCCCAGCCCATCAGGACAATCCAGTTGAGGACACCTTCGGGGATGTAACCCAGGTCTTTAATATCACCTACAAAAATGGAATGACCGTCCCGAATGGCTTCCGTGGCTTCGCGTTTGCTCATCTTGCCCTTCCCGCTGGGCTTGAGGAAAACCGAGAGGTGCACAAATTGTGGCTCTTCCCAACCAAAGGCACGGATGATGTGTGCATGCAGAGGCAGGGACGGCAACCACTCCGAGCCGCGAATGACATGGGTGATTTCCATTAGGTGATCATCCACCATCGCAGCAAGATGATAGGTTGGCAGACCATCGGATTTGAGCAGAACAGAATCGTCGAGGGCGGAGTTTTCGGTAGTGCTGGGACCGCGCAGCAAATCCGTGGTGGTGATGTTCCCTTCCTTGGGCATCTTGAAGCGAATGACATACATCTCCCCAGAGGCAGCGCGGCGGCGACCTTCGTCCAGGTTCAGGTTGCGGCAGGTTCCGTCGTAGCGCGGGTTTTGCTTGTTCTTCATCTGCTCCTTACGCACTTTCTCCAGCCGGTTGGGGGAGCAAAAGCAAGGAAAAGCATGTCCCAATTCCACCAATTTCCAGGCATACTCGTGGTAAATCGCGCGGCGCTCGGTCTGGCGGTAGGGACCACAGGGACCACCCACATCCGGGCCTTCATCATAATTGATTCCCAGCCAGTGCAGACTATCGATCAATTCCTGTTCTGCAGTAGGTGAAAAACGTTTCTGGTCGGTATCTTCAATGCGCAAGATAAATGTCCCGGCAGTGTGGCGTGCCAGGAGGAAAGGATAAAGCGCAGACCGGGCATTGCCGATGTGGATCCGCCCGGTGGGAGAAGGGGCAAAGCGTGTGCGAACAGGTCGAGGATCCAAAAGCCTCCAAAGTGCAGTAGTAACGACTTAAGTGGTCACTATGCTAAAAGTCCAATGG
>CAIQQN010000211.1 GCA_903873975.1 uncultured Anaerolineales bacterium | reverse complement strand
CCGTCAATGGTGTGCACCAAGCCGCTGCCGGGATTACCATCGTCGAAATTCCAGGCAGATTGTGAGTCTAGGAAGAAAGTGTTCGCCACGGGCAATTCCGACGGGGTGACGTCTGTCCAGGTGTTGCCGCCATCAGTTGTGTGCAGCAGCAAGTTTCGATTATCTACGTTTGTCAAAGCCCAACCGACGCTTTCGGTGAACATGTGTATATCGGTCAGACCGGGAACAAGCACCTGTGTAAACTTGGGCTCTGGCGTCTGCGTTGGCGAGACGACGGTTGCGGTGGGAGACAAGGGTGTCAAGGTTGGGGCCAGTGTAACAGGTGCGCTGCATTCCGCTAGGAGGCTCGACAATAGACAGAGCACAATCAATGGGAAATATTTATTCATCGTTTTGCACCTTCCATATTGCCAAAGAACCATGACCAGTTTATCGATACAAAAAGGGTCTATATCGTTTTACTATGCCACAGTTGGTAGTAATGTATTTTGCTCCTGTTTTACCTAGATCTCGAGATAAACCCGTAGAAACATCACTAGCGGGCTAACGAATTAAGGGTTGATGCGGCGGGAAGGGCGGAAGTAGAAACGGCGGTAGTTGGCGCCGCCGCATCAACCCGAGTTGAACTAAGCCGCACGCAAGGGTAGCAGAGGCCAGCGCTTTGGGGTTTGAATGTCACTCAAGCACACTGGATTACACACCGCACCGATCCTATACATGATTGTACACTCGGAGAGAGGCCTCTGGCAAGTAAGAAAGGCGCAAATTGCTGAATTGGGTGGTAACCGCAAGGACCGAATGGGTGGCAAAGGGCTGGAATGACAGGCAGGAGGAAAGCGAAGAGGATGGCGCCCGGAAAAATCACTGGCGTGGATGGATCTTTGTTTCAAGGGAAGGGAACGGAGCTGGTTCACGGAGGGCAGCGTCCAGTGGGAGGGATGATATACAGAAGCAGCAAGGCTTTCCCACAGGATGGGCAGAGTAAAGTTTCTTTTGATAAGGTTGGGGATAGTGTGGGGAGTTCGTCTGGTAGAGGGGAGTGGGTGTCGGTTTCGAGAAGCAGCCGGAGGGCAGCCAGGAGCAGGCGCTGAGAGGAGCCGAAGAAGCCGAAATAGCGGACCTTGACGAAACCCCTGGGCAGGACGTGCTGGAGGAAGCGGTGGATGAACTCTTCGGCAGAGAGGGTGCAGAACGTGATCTGGCCGGTATCGGAAGAGCGGTAGCGAAAGGTGACCTGGTGGTTTTCGAGTTTTACCAGGCGGCGGTTGTTGATGGCGACCCGGAAGATGTAGGGAGCCAGGTACTTGAGGGCAGTGCGGCCGTTGCCGACCGGTTCACAGTGGACGACCCAATCCTGCTTCCAGACGGTAACCGGGATATCGTTGGCGAGGTTGGATTTCTGGAGAGCGTGATGGAATTTGGCCCTGAAGATCCTGGAGAGAGCCTTGACTGGGAGCAGGAAATGATGATGGGCAGGCAGCCAGGTGCGGTGATCGGAGGTCAGCCCACCAGCGGGGACGAGATAGTGAATGTGAGGATGGTAGGACAGGTTGCGTCCCCAGGTGTGCAGGACACCGATCAGGCCGAGTTGTCCGCCGACAAAGCGGGGATCCTGAGCCAGATGCTGTGCTGAAGCCGCGGAAGCACGGAAGAGCAGGTCATAGACAAGCGCCTGGTGACTGCGGGCGATTGGGCGCAGGGTGGCGGGCAGGGTGAAAGTGAGCATGAAGTAAGGGACTGGCAGCAGAAAATCCTGCTGTTGCTCCAGCCATTCCTGAGCTTTGTCGTTCTGGCATTTTGGGCAGTGGCGGTTGCGGCAGGAGTGGTAGCTGTATTGGGTCTGGTGGCACTGCGGGCAGGAGTAGGCCTGGCCACCCAGGGCTGGTGTGCGGCACTGCTCGATGGCGCGCATAGCCCGTCGGTGGCTGGGGAGAAGACGATCGGCGTATTTCTGGCGGTAGGCAGGGCCGTATTGGCTGAAGATATCTGCCAGTTCTAGCGCCATAGGCCATCCAACACCTGGTCGATCGCCCGAACAGCCAGATCATTGCCGGGTTGAGTCATATGGGTGTAGATGGCGGTAGTGGCGGGGGAAGCATGACCCAGGTATTCTTGGATGATGCGCAGGTTGACACCAGCTTCAAGCAGGTGGGTGGCCCAGGAATGTCGCAGGGTATGAATGGTGGCTGGTTTGGAGATACCGCTTTCGTGGAGGGCGGCCTTAAAGGCGCGCTGGATCCCATCGGGTCCCCTGGGGTCCTGGCCCGACTGAAAAATAGACGGGAAAATCCAGACTGGATTGCGATGGGTGACCCAATACTGGCGCAGCAAATCCAGGATGGGTTTGGGCAGGGGGACATAGCGGTCTTTCCCGCCTTTTCCATGGCAGACATGCAGCAAGAGGCGGTCGCTGTCGATGTGGGTGACCTGCAGTTGCAGCCCTTCCTGCAGACGCAGTCCGCAGGCATAAATGGTGCTCAGGCAGGCCCGATAATGCTGGCGGCGTACGCACCCCAGAATACTGCGTACTTCGCCTATGCTGAGCACGACCGGCAGTTTCTTCTCCCTGGGCGGGCGCACAAATTCGAAGGTCTTCCATTCCCTGCCCAGGGTGTGTTGGAAGAAAAACTTGATCCCGCACAGGTTGATGGTGCAGGTGCTGCGTGCAGCATGTTTTTCGTTCTTGAGGAACAGAAAATACTGGCGCAGTTCTTCTTCGTTGATCTGGTCCGGGGATTTGTGATAGTGCCTGGCCAGTTGGCGCACAGCCAACAGATAGGATTCCTGGGTCCTATCAGCCAGGCCGCGCAACTGCATGTCCTCGATCATCTTTTGCCGTAATGGCGTTGTCATAGCTAAACCTCCTGTGAATGGAATGGACTTTCACAGGAAATATAGCCCGGATCGGGACAAAATATAAAACTCTGGAAATTCTGGGGGGAAGAGCGAGTGTCTTAACTTACCTGCGCGAAGCGCTTAGTTCAACGAATTAAGGGTTGATGCGGCGGGAAGGGCGGAAGTAGAAACGGCGGTAGTTGGCGCCGCCGCATCAAACCGAGTTGAACTAAGCCGCACGCAAGGGTAGCAGAGGCCAGCGCTTTGGGGTTTGAATGTCACTCAAGCACACTGGATTACACACCGCACCGATCCTATACATGATTGTACACTCGGAGAGTGGCCGTTGGCAAGTAAGAAAGGCGCAAAATGCTGAATTGGGTGGGTACCGCAAGGACCGAATGG
>CAIQQN010000210.1 GCA_903873975.1 uncultured Anaerolineales bacterium | reverse complement strand
TCATCTTCTTTTCCATTGGCATCCTGGCCGGGATGGTGATGTTCATCTTCATGAACTGGGCATACTTCGAAGCGAACTTCTACTTTGGTTATACCTTCCCCGCGGATAAACCACTTACCACCTTGAGATGCCCCCTGCTGATGACATCCTCTGAAACGGGCGCCGTCACAGCCAGCATGACCAACAACACGGACCGGGATCTCTCGATTTTGGTCCAGACCGAGATCAGTTACTTCGGTGCAGCCACGTCGGAACGCCTCAGCTATCCACTCGCGGCGGGCGAAACACGCAGACTGAGCTGGACGGTCACATCAGATGACATTGTTTACGGACACTTGATCATAGCGCGCGTGTATGTGTTCAACGCATATACGTTTCCCTCCCGCACCAATACCTGCCATACGATGGTGGTTGACCTGCCCGGATTGACCGGCATCCAACCCTTTATTATTGTGCTTGCGCTCAGCCTGGTTTGTTTGATAGCCGGCTGGGGCCTGTGGCTGGCTGGCAGTCGTCCGCTTCGGGCGGAAGGATTAATTGCCACGCGCGCCATGGCCCTTCTCACGGCTGTTGTCCTGCTCGGCCTCCTCGCAGGTTGGATCGGCTGGTGGGGACTGGGCCTGATCTGCTGTGTTGTCAGTGTGCTAATGATCTTCACAGTGGGTGGGTACTACATTCAAAAAGCGTAAGAAAAAGCCACGCTGGTTATGCCCCTCTCACCTTTCCTGGAGAGGAACTGGCCTGCTGAGCGCAGAATCCTTCGATGAAATCTGCGGGAAGGAGATAATCGCTGATGGCATGTAAAAATTGCAACTCCCTGAACCAGAAACGCCAATTCTCATCCAAGGGGGAGTTGACCCGCTTCCTGCGGCGGCTGCGCAATCTCGTGGAAGATGGGAAAATTGTCGAATTTCCATCTTTTACCGACCTGGCGGATGTTGAGGACGACGGCAGCTGGCCGGATGTAATCGAATGCCAGTTTGGTTGCCCGGACTGCGGGACAGAATTCGCCTTCAAAGCCAATTCCCATCATAAGAAAGCCCCTGAATGGCTACCGAAACGGGCAACGCATCGCAGGCGCTAATCCCATCAAACTCTAATCATCCTCATACAAAACCTCCCTTCATTATTTGGTAGAATCAAACCAGACATTTCTTGTCCGAATGTTCCTTTACCTTTGCGGACACTGAGGTTCACAAAAGAAGAAAATTTTCTTTGTGAACCTGCGTGCCTTTTGTGTTTGGATTTTGGAGACCCTTATGGCTAGTATGGAAAAGTTCACCCAGCGGGCTCGTCGTGTACTCGCCCTGGCCCACCAGGAAGCCGAGAGCGCCCGCCAGGGATTGATCGGCACAGAGCACCTGCTGCTCGGCTTGTTGACGGAAGACGGCGGGGTGGCCGGACGCGTTTTGCGCGAACTCGGTCTGGAGACGGAACGTGTGCGCGAGATGATCCAGCGCCTCAGCGGCGAGGGACACTACGAAAACGGCAAGATCGAGCTCGCCCCCGACACCCAGCTTGTGCTCGAATACGCCATCGAAGAGGCCCGCAAGATGGGCCACCACTACATCGGTACCGAACACCTGCTGCTCGGACTGGTCCGCTCGGAAGGCGCGGCGATGGAGGTTCTTAAGAAACTAGGTGTGACCCCCGACCAGGTTCGCCGCCAGACCCGCCGCGTGCTGCAGGAAAGCAGCGGATCCCAGGCCTCGGCGGTCCCGGAGACAGCCAAGCCGGGCGGCAAGCAAGAACCCAAAACCCCGCTGGTGGACCAACTGGCGACCGACCTGACCACCCTGGCCGAAGAAGGCAAGCTGGACCCGGTCATTGGCCGCCAGACCGAGATCGAACGCGTCATCCAGATCCTGGCCCGCCGCACCAAAAACAACCCGGCGCTGATCGGCGAACCGGGCGTCGGCAAGACAGCCATCGTCGAGGGACTGGCCCAGCGCATTACCGATGGCGATGTCCCTGCACCGCTGCTGGGTAAACGCGTCCTGAAACTGGACGTGGGTTCGCTGGTGGCCGGGACGATGTACCGCGGCCAGTTCGAGGAACGCCTCAAGCGTGTCATTGACGAACTCAAGGCCACCAAATCCATCCTGTTCATCGATGAGTTCCACATGCTGGTGGGAGCCGGTTCTGCTGGTTCTGCCGTGGACGCGGCCAATATTCTAAAACCGGCGCTTTCGCGGGGTGAATTGCAGTGCATCGGCGCCACCACGCTGGATGAGTACCGCAAGCATATCGAATCCGATGCCGCCCTCGAACGCCGCTTCCAGCCCATTGTGGTGGATGAACCGTCCGTGGAAGAGACCATCGAAATCCTCAAAGGCATCCGCAAGATGTATGAAGAACACCACCACCTCGTCATCTCGGACGAGGCTCTCGAGGCGGCGGCCCAACTCTCGGCCCGCTACGTGTCGGATCGCTTCCTGCCCGACAAGGCAATCGACCTGATAGACGAGTCTGCTTCGCGCGTGCGCATGTACAAGTCCGGTGCATCCACTTCTGCGAAGGATATTTACAAACAACTGAAATTGGCACGCGCGAACCGCGCCCTGGCCCAGGAAGAAGGCAAGGCCGAGGACGTGCACACCTGGGAAGCCCAGGAAGCCGACTTGAACGAACAACTCAAACAGATGAAATCCAGTTGGGAACGTGCCAAAAGCCCGGTCGTGACCAGTGAGGATATTGCCGAAGTGGTCGCCATGTGGACCGGCGTGCCGGTCATGCAGATCGCCGAGGCGGAGTCGAAGCGCCTGCTCAAGATGGAAGAGGAACTCCAAAAGGCCATCATCGGCCAGAAAGAAGCCATCCAGTCCATTGCCAAGGCGGTCCGGCGGGCACGTGCCGGGCTCAAAGACCCGAAGCGGCCAATCGGCTCGTTCATGTTCCTCGGTCCGACCGGCGTCGGCAAGACCGAGTTGACCAAGGCCCTCGCCAAGTTCATGTTCGGGAGTGAGGAAGCCCTGATCCAGTTGGATATGTCCGAGTTCATGGAACGCCACACGGCCAGCCGCCTGGTCGGCGCGCCGCCCGGTTACATCGGCTACGACGATGCCGGTCAACTGACCGAAGCCCTGCGCCGCCGCCCGTACTCCATTGTGGTCTTCGACGAGGTCGAGAAGGCCCATCCCGAAGTCCACAACATGCTCCTGCAGATCATGGAGGAGGGCCACCTCTCCGACGCCAAGGGCCGCACGGTGGACTTTCGCAATGCCATCATCGTAATGACCACCAATGTTGGCGCGGAGGAGATCAGGAAGCAGACCTCGCTCGGCTTCCAGCTCAAGCGCGATGAAAAGACCGAGGAGCGCGCTTCCTACGAAGAGATGCGCAAGAAACTGACCGAGTCGCTCAAGAAGACCTTCCGCCCGGAGTTTATCAACCGGCTGGACAGCGTCATCGTCTTCCGCTCGCTCAACAAGGACGACATCCGCCAGATCGTCAACCTGGAGTTGAACAAGGTGACCGAGCGGCTGGCCGAACACGAGGTGACGCTGACCGCCACCGAAGCCGCCCTGGACCTGTTGGCGGAGCAGGGCTATAACCCGGAGATGGGCGCACGCCCTCTGCGCCGCGTCATTCAGCAAAAAGTGGAGGACCCGCTCTCAGACTCCCTGCTCGCCGGAACGTTCCGCGAAGGCGATACCATTCTCGTAGAGGTGGTGGAAGAAGATGTGGCGCTGAAACGGGCGCAAAACCCCGAAAAAGCACCCGAACCGGTTTTATGATCTTACAGGGGCACGATGGATCGTGCCCCTGCAGTTTTGGAGGTATTTATGGGTAAAGATTTACGTGGTAGTCCCGCTTCCTGTGCTGGACAGATTGCAACGCTGGCCGGAGGCTGTTTCTGGTGCCTCGAAGCCGTTTTTGACGAACTCAAAGGCGTGGAATCGGTTGAATCGGGTTACAGCGGTGGAAAGATCCTGAACCCGACCTATGCCCAGGTCTGCGACGGGGATACCGGTCACGCCGAAGCCGTCCAGGTCACATTCGACCCTCAGGTGATTTCATTCCACGACCTGCTGACAATCTTCTTTGCCATCCACGATCCGACCACCCTCAACCGTCAAGGCGCAGACGCCGGCACGCAATATCGCTCGGCCATCTTTTATCACGATGAGCAGCAAAGGGAGATTGCCGGGCAGGTCATCCAGGAAATTACCGACTCTTCCATTTGGGACAACCCCATCCTGACCGAGGTCACGCCATTTGACAAGTTCTACCTGGCCGAGGATTATCACCAGGAATACTTTGCCCACAATTCCTTCCAGCCGTATTGTCGCATCGTCATCGCGCCCAAGATATCCAAATTCCGCCGGATGTTTGTGGACCGGCTGAAGAAGTGAAAAATATATATCGGTAAAAAAAAAGCGAGTGATCGCCAGCAATGGCGGTCACTCGCTTTTTTAGAGGGATTTTGGGAAAGTCCCTGTGTTCTTGGAGGGTTTTATGGGTTTGTATACTATGGCACCGGCGTAGGCTTGGGATCCAGTGCATCGTACACGCCGGTCACCAGCAGCGACGGGTCACCGGCGGCCTGGGCGGCTTTCATCTGCGCCTGGCGCGCCAGGTCGGTGGCATTCCTAAAAATTCGCAGGGCCTCGTCGGGGTTGTGGAAACCCATGCTGTTCGCTGAGGAGATGAAGTCCCACATATACTGGGCATGACGGTGCAGAGTCCGCGCTTCGTTGAGCAGGGCAGGATCGGAGTCCGGTTTCGCCGCGGCAGCTGTGATGGCTGTGATGGCGTCAATCAAGGCATCCTCGCTGCCGATCTTTGCCTGGTAGACGGTATCCTGGATGACACTGACGCGCGCTAAAACGACATCCACGTCAGTATGGCATTGTCCGCATGACTGCTGCGGGTCGAGCAGCGGACTCATGATGTCGTGGCTGGAATACTTCATCGCCCCGTCACGGACGTAGGGCATGTGACAGTCGGCGCAGGACACGCCGGCATTGAAGTGCGTGCTGCCGGCGGTGTACAACTCATAATCCGGGTGGCGGGCCTTCATGATGGGCGTACCGGTGCCAGGATAGGTCCAGTCGGAGAAGTTGACACTGTCTTCGGTTTGGATGATATCTTCGACGCGCGTGCCATTGGCCCATGGAACGGTCAGGACCTTGTTATCACCGGCGAAATAATAGGTGACATGGCAATTGGCGCAGACCGCCGAACGCATCTGCTGGCGGGTAAAGGTGCGCCAGTCAATCCCCTGGGCTTTGAAGGCCGCATCCACTGCCGGGTTGGTGATGACCAGGCGCATCGTCCCGGCTTCGTGGCAGTTGGCGCAGCCGATGGGATTGTTGATAAGGGCGGTCATATCCGAGAACAGGCTGGCATCATAGGCTTCCATCCCCAACTGCGCCCACAGGCCGGGGTTATCGGAGGACTTGCAGGAATAACAGGTGGCGTGTGTGGTGGCAGTCACGCGCTTCGTGGCGCGGATGTCTATCAGGGTATTCTCATGGCCGCGCGGCTGGTTATAGTCATGGCTGAAGGAATAGCCGGCAAACAGGATCACCAGGCGCGGGTCCTCGACCAGGTAGGAATATTGCGCTGACCCGCCATAGGCGGTGGGCGTATTATTATTTGCAGTCAGGAGCAGGGACGAATATTCATTTGGATAGTTCACGCCCCACAGGGAGGAATCAGGTTCGAGTGGCAGGATGTTGGCAATCGACTGGACAACGGCGCGTTCCTGCGGCGGCTGGTTCTTCAGGAAGATCAGCACACCAGCCAGTACGGCTGCCAGGACGAGGATGATCCCAACCAAGATGATAGTGGTGTATTTTTTCATTTTCCGTAAACCTCCGCGTCCTGATAAGGAGAAAGCGACAATCCCCGGTTCCCGTGGGCAACCGAGCGATGACAGTCCCAACAATAGCGGTAAAACGGCTGCGGACCGGCGAGGATGTTCTCGACCGTGTCTGTGTGGCAACGGATGCAATTGGCCTGGACGATTTCGTCCGTCTGTGCCGTGGCGCGGATGGCTGCCGGATATGTCTTGAACGTGAATGAGAACACGTCCCGCATTCCGGAATAACCTTTGTAAAGATAATAACTGACAATGTTCTGGTGCGGGAGATGACAGTCGATGCAGGTGGTAAATTGTGCGTGTGCCGCATGGAACCAGCCCTCGTACTGTGCATCCATTACGTGGCAGTTGTTGCAGGTAGCCGGTTCGTGCCCCAGGTAGGATGGCGCGTCCGTGGCCCAGGTGAAAACCCCCAGGGCGGCCAGGAAGAACAGAATTCCAATCATGAGGGGAAAAAACTTCTTCATCCTGTCCCGTCAGTGAGGAAATGGAATAGAGCCGAATCCGATACTTATATCACATATCAATTTTACCAAAAATCAATGGGGAAGTCCTTGATTTTTGTCAACTTGTGACAATTTGGCCGCTGGAAACACCAAGACTATTCCCTGGAAACCCCCGCCCGGGTTTGTATTTCAGCGGATACACGCTTCAAATAACAGTAACCATTGACCCCCTCTCAGTCTTCTCGACCTCGATGCGGGTCGGGAAGGCGTCTTTAAGCTCATCCAGGTGCGTGATGACCAGGATCTTGGCGAAGTCGGCCCGCACGGCATTGATGGACTGTATCAACCGCTGGCGCCCCTGGGCATCCTGCGAGCCGAAGCCTTCGTCAATGACCAGCATTTGCAGGCGCGCTCCTTTGCGCTGGGCCAACACTTCCGAAAGAGCCAGCCGGATGGCAAAGTTGACCCGGAATGCCTCCCCGCCGGAGAACATCTCGTAATCGCGTTCCCCGGCCCCGTCGCTGACCTGGATCTCCAGCGTCTCGCGCAGGTCCTTGCGTTTCTCATCCTTGTACTTCGCCTGGGTCTCGAAATGCAGGCGCATGGTGTCGTCGCTCAGCCGGCCGAGGATTTCGTTGGCCTTCATCTCGATCTCCGGCAGGGCCTGCTCGATGAGCAGCGCCGGGACGCCATCCTTGCCAAAGGCACGCTCCAGCGCCTTATACCGGCCAATCTGAAGACCCAGTTCGCCGCGCTCGACCTCCAGTTTTTTTCTGCGCTTGCGCAAGTCATCCAGTACGGCAACTTTCTGGCGGGCCGCACCGACTTCCTGGTTCAATTGGTTTTCGCGCTCCTGCGTATCGAACAGGGCGCGCTCGGCGCCATCCAGATCAGGGACCTGGTCTTCCACAGCGGCCAGGGCTTCCTCTGCAGACAGGGTTTCAATTTGCTGGCTGGCTATTTCGGCGACCAGTGTCGTGACCTGAGAATTGAGGTTGGTGATCTCATCGTCGAGCGGTTTGAGAGCCGCCCGGGCAGACTCAAGCGCCCGGTAAGCGCTTTCAGCAGGGCGCGCCTGGACCTCGGCCCGGCGCCCCGCGTCGTGGGCAGCCGCATCGTAGCCAAGGGCTGCCAGCTCCCTGTCCACTTTCGCCAGTATCTTGCGCGCCTCAGCCGCGAATTTTTCGTTTTCGAGCAATTTATTGACCCGTGCCAGGCGCTTCGCCCCGCTGGCCTCCCACTCCCTGGTTTGTTTTTTCATTGTCTCCAATCGCTCGGTCAATTGGGCGACGGTATTCGAGAGGCTGAGCCGGTCGGCGTCGGCTCTGGCATAATTCGAGATCTGCACTTCGTAATTCGTAAGCCGGGCGGCGAGTTCTTCCGTCGCAGACTTATTCGCTCGCCAGGTATCCCCTTTTTGTGTGCCTTCGGCTTGCAGTTGTTCCAGCGTTGACTGGCGATGCTCTGCGCTGAGCGGCTGCCCGCACAGCGGACAGACTGCGCCGTCGGCCGCTTCAAGTTTTCCAATGCGCAGCTTGAGTTCGTCCATCTCGGTTTTCAGGCTGGCGTTCTCTGCGCGCAATTCCGCCTGTCGCTCACGCCCAGCCTGGATCTGCTTTTCCAGCCTGGTGTGTTCGTCCAATTTCGTTTCGGCTTCGGCCATTGCCTTTTTTGCAGACTCCAACTCAGTCGCCAATTCAGCGGATAGTGATAACTGCTGGCTGACAGCCCCCCCCTGCCCCTCCAGTGTCTCTTTTTCCTGTTCCAGCTTTGCTTTTTCGGTATTGATCTCATCCAGGAACGGAAGGCGGCGTTTTTCCTGCTCGTAAAATTGGGAAGCAGTTCCATCCAATTTTTCCAGTTCCTGGCGGGCCTGCTGCCAGGAGGCATAAGCCGCTTCGACCTCGCCGGCACGTCCCAGCAGGTCTGCATGGGGTTGGCGCTCGGCCTCCCGCCCGGCAAGACGGGTCTGGAGTACGGAAAGGTTCGTCTGTGAACGTTCCAGGGCCTGCCTCATCTTTTGGACCTGTTCGCGCTGCTTGTCCAGCCCGGCCCGCATCTGCTTGACGCCTGCCAGCACCGCTTCCTGGACCTTGCGGCTGGCCACCAGTCCACTCAGCTGGGTTTCAAGTTCCGCCAGACGCAACTTGCGGGGTTCTTCCTCGGCCAGTTCAGCATCGATCTCGGTCGTGCGGCCGTCCATCGCACCAAGATTGCTCTCCAAAACCTTGCGGCGCTCAGCGGTGCGCTCTTTATAGACTTCCCAGACCTCCAGGCCAAGGATGTTGCCCAGGATCTCTTTGCGGCGGGTTGGCGGCTGCTGGGCGAACTGGTCGGCGCGGCCCTGCAGAAAGAACGAGACGTTAATGAAGGTATCGTAGTCCAGACGCAGCACCTGCTCGATGCGCGCCTGGGTCTCGCGGTTGGTATGCTCGGTGAGCGGACGCCATGCACTGCCATTAGAAATCTGGAATTCCAATACGGCGGTTTTCCCCCGCGCCAGCGACCGGATGACCCGGTACTGGTTGTTCTCGTACCCAAACGTGAACGCCACTTCAGCAGCCGCAGACTGCAGGTTGATGACCGATTCATCCCGCTTGCGCGCCTGGCCGAAGAGCGCCCAGGTCATCGCATCCAGCAGCGAGGATTTACCTGCGCCGTTTTCGCCTGAAATACAGGCCAGGTCGAAGCCGCTGAAATCCACTTCGACGGGGTCGCGGTAGGAAAGGAAGCCGGAAAGTTTCAGGCGCAGGGGAATCACAGACCTATTTTACTGCTTCTTGCCGAAATCCATGATCTTTCCTGGATCGAATTGCACAGTTTCCACAAACTTGGGATTTGGGGTGTTGGCGGACGGCTTTGCCGTCCGCCAACACCCCAATATTTTTTTCTAGCCGAGGCGGCGTTCGCGAAGCAGCCCCGTGGGCCAAGCCGCCACAAGCCGAGGCAGCGTCATGCTGCCGTAGGGCGCCGAAACCCGCACCTTGGGGCGGAGGTAAGGGAATGGGATTCCCAGGCTTTCCCAAGTTACTGCGTACTTTGCAATGGACTTTGTGAAAGTCCCGGTTCCAAAGTCCATTTGGCTTGCCCATCCTCCAGACTGATGTTATCATTCCAGCGTGGTCTCCAACCTCTCCAAGCGCAACCGTACGCAGGTCATCCTGGCAGCCATCATCCTGGTGACCATCCCTTGCTATTGCCTGGGGATCATTGTCCGGCAATTTGCTCCAGACCGGAACCCTCCTACTCCAACCCCCACAGCGACATCCACTGCCACACCTACCTCCACCTACACACCCACGACAACCCTGACCCTGACTTCCACCTCGACCTTCACTCTGACGACCACCCCCACCACCACGCTGACCATTAGCCCCACTCCAACACCCACCTGGACCCTGACCCCCACGCCCACTTTCACGCCAAGCGTGACGATGATGCCAACATTTACACTGACATCATCTTCAACTTTTACGCCAATTTCCACCTTCACCAACACTCCCAATCCACCGACCCCCACCACCACTCTCATCCCACCGACCCCCACCACCACTCTCATCCCACCGACCCCCACCGACACGCCGACAAAACCCTCTATACATCCGCTATCCCCCTGATTTCCAATGACTGATATAACTCCTTTCCTCAAAGACCTTCTCACCGCCCCCGGGCTCTCCGGTTACGAAGACCCCGTCGCCGAAATCATCTCCGCCAAATGGAAGCCACTCGTCCACGAGATCAACCGCGGCAGACTCGGCTCCCTGCATGGACTGCGGCGTGGCACCGGCACAAGCCCGCGCCCATCCGTGCTGGTCGCTGCGCACATGGACGCCATCGGCCTGATGATCACCGGGTCTACAGACGGCTTCCTGCGCCTCACCCAGGTCGGCGGTGTGGACCCGCGCGTCCTGCCCGGTACGCTGATCACAGTGTACGCCACGGGCGCGGGTGGGCGGCTGCCTATCCCCGGCGTGGTTGTGCAGCCGCATTTCCATCTCCTGCCTCCCGAAATAGGCACGGGTCCCGTCCCGTTGGAATACCTGTTCGTGGATACCGGCCTTCCGCCGCGCAGAGTGGCGGACCTTGTCCATGTCGGCGATGTGGTCTCGTATGCCCAGCCCCCGATCGAGTTGAGCGGCGAGACGATCGCCGGTCACACATTGGATAACCGCGCCTCGGTCGCCGCGCTGACCGTCTGCCTGGAAGAGTTGCAGTCCCGCCCGCATGTCTGGGATGTGTGGGCGGTTGCGACCACGCAGGAGGAAATTGGCATGATCGGGGCCACCGGCTCGACCTTTGAACTGCACCCCACGATCGCCATTGCCGTGGATGTGACCTTTGCCAAGGGTCCCGGCGCCAGCGATTGGCAGACCTCCCCGCTGGGCAAAGGCCCGACCCTTTGCATGGGGCCCAATATCCACCCGGCCTTGCATAAAGCGATGAAAGACCTGGCCGACAGGCTGGAAATCCCCTATGGACTTGAGTACGCCCCGCGTCATACCGGGACGGATAGCTATGCAATGCAAGTGGTGACGGAAGGCGTCCCCACCCTGGTGGTCGGCATCCCGCTGCGCTACATGCACACGCCGGTGGAAGTGGTCGCCATTAAAGATATTCAACGCGCCGGAAGATTACTGGCCGAATTCATCGCCGGGCTGACGGCGGATTTTGTGGAAAAGATTGTGTGGGATGATTAGCATGCCGACCATTGGAAACGCTCAACTCAAACTGCTCGAAAAACTGTGCAATGCTTGCGCCGTCTCCGGCGACGAGGGCGAGGTACGCAAGATCGTT
>CAIQQN010000209.1 GCA_903873975.1 uncultured Anaerolineales bacterium | reverse complement strand
TGCATAAGCAGTTCAAGTTGTTCCAAGTTGGTGAACCCGTGCTGGCCTAGATCTTTGCCGAAGACGCGCTCGCAAAAAATATGGTGTGCCTGGCTGTGCTCGACGGCAGTGTAAAAGGAGTTGTAAAATTCCTTCATGTAAACATCATCCTATTTGATCGGAGGCCTACCTAGTGGAAATACTGCATATATTCCGTATAACAGGACAATTCCGTTTATTATACAGATTCAATCCATAAGCCTATCATAAGCGTAATAAACAAAAAGCATTATACATAAAAAACGATGTACACAATAGACTGTGTACACCTCAGAAAGACAAAAAGCTCCTCGCCGAGGACAAGCCGGGGCGGCCACCAGCCGCCACCGGCAGTCCCGGTGATAAGAGTCACCGGGATTTGAACCTCGAACCTGGCGTTTAACAGCCGTTCTCGTTAATATTTACACCAGAAGAAAATAATTATACGCGGGATCTGGACATCCGAAGGCCTATCCAGGCAGAAGGCTACAGCCATGCCTCCGCATCATAACTCCCGGCGCAGGGATCCGCGAAGCAAATTCCTTTGAACACTATTTCATCGCCCTGCCTTCATGGCCTGACTGGAAATCCGTTCCACACACCCGGGGGCTATGCGCGCCATTTCTCCACCCAGGCCGCGTCCATGCGCACGAGGCGGTTTTTCTTCAGGTTCTCCTGCATCACCCGGCGGATAATGTTGTCCTTGCAGGCAAGCCATTTCTCCATCAGCCGCTTGCCTTCAGCGGGCGCGGCTGCCACCACCACGCTCCAGCAGTAGCCCAGTCCTTGCTGGAAAACTCTAAAACCTTCGCTCCCGGCATCCGCAGAATTCTCCATCGAGACGGTCATCCCATCCAGGATGTGGAGCGCCCACAGCGCTTCTATTTCGTTTTTTAACAGTACCGGTTCCGCCAGGGCAGCCGCCGCAGCCCGTTTCTCGTACCAGTTTCCCGTGCTCCATATTGCCATCGCCTCCAGGAGTTTCCCCATGTTTTTCTTCCCAAGCCGCTGGAGCGCCATGGCCACCCCCTCGCGCGTCCGCCAGCGCGGGTCGGAGGCGTAGGGACGCAGGGTATCCAGGATTCCATCATCTCCTTCAGCGAGGAGTTTCCCCAATCCCACCACGCCGCAAAAAGCCAGGAATTCCTGCGGGGAATTGACCGGGGCGACATCCGGCGTGTAGGTCAGGAAATGCTCGAACAATTTCCGGTCACCTTCGTCAGCGACCACCTGTGCCAGCTCCAGGTTTCCGCGCGGACCCGGCAGGCCGGATTCTTGCAGCAGGTAAGGCTCCCAATCTGCAAGAGTTTTTAACACCTGGCGATAGCTGTCGGCCTTGTTCATCCGGCCCCTGCTTGTTTTCCGGGAAATGCCCGCTCGTATGCGGCCAGGATCGTGTCCCAAAGTTGGTCGGCTTTCTTGTCAATGGTGCGCCGGGCTGGGTCGGCCTCGAACCAGGCAAGCGCCCGGCGCATTCCCTCCGCCCATGGGACGGTGCAGATAAAATCCGGCACCAGTTCCTTGATCTTGCGGTTATCGAACACAGCACTGTTGGCCTTGTCGCCGATCAGGCTGCCAGTGGCATCCGGGTCGTAGGCCGCGATCAGATCGGATGGGATATGGACAATTTCCAGGTCCAGGCCGAGTGCCTTCCCGACTTCACCGTAGATCTGGTCCCAGGTCAGGACTTCGTCAGACGTAATGTGATAGGCCTGCCCTATTGCCTGGGCGCGGCCCAGCAGGCCAAGAAACCCCTTGGCAAAATCGCCGTTCCAGGTCAGCACCCACAGCGATGTGCCGTCGCCGGGGATGATTATCTTCCGGCCGCGCTTCATCCGGTCGATCACCGTCCAGGGATGCTGCCAGCTCCCCTCGCAGAGTGTAATTTGCGAGGGGCCGTAGGTCAGCGACGGGCGCACGATGGTGACCGGGAAGCCGCGCTGGCGGTATTCGCGCATCAGGCGTTCTTCACAGGCAATCTTGTTGCGAGAGTATTCCCAGTAGGGGTTCTCCAGTGGGGTTTCTTCGGTGATGAGATAATGTTTGGGCGGTTTCTGGTAGGCGCTGGCCGAACTGATAAGAACGAACTGGCTGGTTTTCCCGCTGAACAGGCGAATATCCCTCTCGATGTCGTCCGGGGTGAAAGCGATCCAGTCCACCACGGCGTCAAAGCGCTGACCGTCGAGCAGGCGCCCTAGGCTGGCGGGGTCGCCATGCACATCCCCTGTCAGCAGGTGTGCGCCTTCCGGAAAGGGATATTTTTTCGACTGGTTGCGGTTGAGAATAGTTAGTTCCAGGCCGCCTCTCACCGCCAGCTCGGAGCAGGCCGAACTGATCAGGCCGGTCCCGCCAATAAACAAAGTTTTCATTTAAAACCTCCTGTTTTAAATGTCGCGTTCTTTTTTTACAAAAAGCTGCCGGCTTGCCGGCTTTGGCGATTGCCACTCATCTCCGCTCAAAAATCGTTCGAGCAATTTGGAGAAGTGGGTTTTCGCTTCCTGAATGTTGAAGACGGTCATTCCAACCTCCAGCCCTATTATAGACTAACCTGTTGACTAGGTCGAACAAATACTATCGCCCGATAGTTTTACCCGCTCTCGGCCTCTACATGCCCTGTCCAATGGTAATAGCCGAGCATTACAGCCAGACCCCTACGTCAAACGCCTCAAGGAAAGGGTTGGCGGAATCATAAATAATTATCTGATAGTTATTATTATTCTCTAAGGTAAAAAGAAAGGCTTCGTGATATATTATCTCAATAATTGGATAAATTTTGTAATACAAGTATTCAATTCATTGTTCTTATTACCAGCCGGATTAAGGTATAAAAGGTCCTTCCGTCTGAAAGGCATTTACCATATGAAGATCAAACGAATTTCAATCGCACTTGTTTTTCTTTTCACCCTTGCATGTAATTTCACCTCGCAGGTCCCGGTAAGTACACCGACCTCGGTCCCACCTACTTTCACCCCAACAGCGGCTCTGCCTACTGCCACCCCAACAGCGGCCCTGCCTACTGCCACCCCAACAGCAGCCCTGCCTACTGCCACCCCAACAGCAGCCCTGCCTACTGCCACCCCTCTTTACATCCCACCCGAATGCGTGGGCCAGCCAGTGGCCACGCTCCCGGCAGCGACTACCGTGGCCGAACCCACACCAGGCCTGGGAACGAACCCGTATCTCTCAAAGAGCGAGCAATTAAAGATATTCGAAGAACTCACCGGACCGATCCCGGATCTGTACGTGTATCCCGACTTCAATGGGCTGGACTGGCCGGCAATTGTCGCCAAATACCGCGTCAAGGTGGAAGGTGGTCTGGATACGGAGGCGTTTTATACTGAGATGCAAAATCTCATCAACGAATTAGGGGACAACCATTCGAATTACCTGTCGCCTGACAATGTGGCCGCCTCTGATGCAGAGTTGGCCGGTAAAATTGATTACGTTGGGATTGGCGTCCAGGTTTTACCGATGCTGGATAAAGGCCGGCTCTCGATTCTCATGGTCTTCCCGGGTTCATCAGCAGAGCATGCTGGTTTGAAGCCTCACGATAGCTTACTCGCCGTTGACGGCATTCCTTTGGTGGAAAATGGGATTCCTTACGCTCAACGTGTGCGCGGTCCAGCGTGCAGCGCCATCGTACTGACGGTTCAATCCCCCAGCGAAGCGGCTCGGAACGTCCCCCTGATCCGTTATGCCATCAATACATCCCTCCCCATCATTGCACGATTGGTTACAACTCATGACGGTTCCCGCATCGGTTATATCTACATACCATCCTTCTTTGATGAGACCATCCCAGAGAAGGTCAAACAGGCGCTCGAGCAATTCGGACCATTGGATGGGTTGATCCTGGATAACCGGATGAACTCTGGAGGCTCCAGTAATGTTATGGAACCGATTTTAGGCTATTTCACCTCAGGGACGCTTGGGCATTTTAATAGCCGTTCAGCAACTCGCCCGCTGCAGGTCAGCGCCGACCCAATCAATAACTCACAGAACATGCCGTTGGTGGTTTTGGTTGGCACTGATACGGTCAGTTTTGGGGAAATCTTTTCAGGTGTTCTGCAAGACGTCGGTCGCGCCTATATTGTAGGGCAGACCACGCTGGGCAACGTGGAGACCCTCCATGGCCACAATCTGAGCGACGGCTCGCGCTTGTGGCTGGCCGAGGAGCGCTTCGTCCCGCTCCATTCCCAGGCTGATTGGGAAAAGACCGGCATCGTCCCGGATGTGCAGGCCTACGCTGATTGGGATACGTTCACATTCGAAAACGATCCGTCCGTAGCAGCGGCATTGACACTGTTGGGGCATAATTAGCCGCCTATAAAATTCGGGGCAGCACTGTAGGTCCAAAGATTACCTCCAGTAGGGTTGGAAATATGCTTATTGGACCGGGAGATCGCGTTCCTTGCTGCAGTGCACACCTTCATACACTTTCTGCCACCCTGCCTTGTTGCCAGTCTGTTAATCAGTCCACCAATCCGGGGGACGATCAATTTCAGCCATTGGCCCGGCTTGCCGCGCGGTTTTGCATCTCGCCAGCGGATAGGCTGGCACCCTTCAATTGCTATTTTACCTGCGTTATGATTCGCCCATTATAGGTCGATCCTCTTTTGGTATGATATGATTTGCAAATGGCTGCCAGCCTGCCCCTCAGCGGGTAACACAAACCGGTGGACGGTTTGATACAAGGAGAAAACGGATGAGAGCAGATAATCCTGGAAGTAATGAAACCGATCAGCCCGCCCTTGAAATAAGTACTCTTCGGCGTCGCGAGATTCAATCACCGCTGATCGCTGGTTTGATTCGCGGGTTTATCAGTGAGATGGGTCATGATAAAGCGATGGAAGTGGCTTCGGCAGCGATCCAGAGGGATGCGCTGGAAGTCGGTAAAATAATGGCTGGGAAATATGGCGGGAACTCAATGAAAGAACTTGTTCGCTTTATAAGGGATAGTTGGGCCGAAGATAATGCTTTGGAACTCACCGTTTTGGAAGAAACAGACCAAAGACTGGATTTCGATGTTACTCGTTGCTGTTATGCAGAATTGTATGACAGGCTGAATATTAAGGAATTTGGCTATTGCCTTTCCTGTAATCGGGATGCCCCTCTCATAAAAAGCTTCAATCCTCGCATGAAGTTAATAAGAACTCAGACGATCATGCAAGGCGCAAAAATATGCGACTTTCGAATCATCCTTGATTAGAAAAAAACTGCCCACACCGCGCACGGCAGACGTTGGGCCTGGGCGTAGGCTTCGGCGCCGGCTCCCTCATCCGTTCAACCCAAACCCGACCTGCCCGGGCCGCACTACCAGCATGGGCACTTGCACCTCCCCCATCTGCGGTAGTTGAGGATTGGAGATCTTGACATTGTAGATGGACATCCAGACCGTGCGCGCCGACGTAATGCTCGTGCCAAGGTCCACCTGGGTGGAGATGCGGATCGCACCGTTGAAAATGAATGTGCCAACCAGCACAGTGACCGGCTGCATCTTGCGGTTCTTCTCGCTCTCGTCATAATCCAGCGGGTCGTGGGCAGGCGGGGTCAGGTGAAAACCGATCACCTGGGCGGTGGGCAGGAACATTTCGGAATAACTCAGCATCCTGGCCTCGCTGCCGCATAAGTTGATCACCTGCGGCTTGAGCAAATGGAAATAATCCGGCGCTCCCTCCGTCCGCAGCCAGACGCTGACACGGTTGCTTTGCTTGGTTACCACTTCGCCGCGTACGAGCGTATTCTGGGTATAGAT
>CAIQQN010000208.1 GCA_903873975.1 uncultured Anaerolineales bacterium | reverse complement strand
GGATTCTCCAGGTTTCCTGGCTGCCGCTTTCGCTGGAGAGTCCGGTCGGGGATGACGAAGAGTCCGAACTGGGGATGTTTATCGAAGATGAACTGACCCCCACGCCAATGCAGAGTGTCTACCAGTCCATGCTCAGGGAGAAGATTGACGAGGTGCTGGGCACTTTGACGGCCCGCGAAGCGCGCATCCTGCGCTTGCGCTTCGGGCTGGACTCGGGTGTCCCGTTCACACTGGAGGAGGTGGGTGAGAAGTTTGGCCTGACGCGCGAACGCATCCGCCAGATTGAGGGAAAAGCTTTACGTCGCCTGCGCCATCCGAGGCGGGCAAGGCAGTTGAAGGAATATCTTTAGGTACGACCTGCCATGTTTTCTATGTTGTCATAAAAAGATGCCTCCCCAATTTTGGGGAGGCATCTTTTTTTATGGATTGAGGTTACCTTGTACAGTTGAAAGCCTTCGATATAAACCGTCCTGGCACATCAACTCTTCATGAGTCCCCACTTCGCGGATGGACTTGTCTTCCAGTACCACGATCTTGTCTGCGTTGCGAATGGTGGACAGGCGGTGGGCGATGATGATGGTGGTTCGTCCCTGCATCAGGCGTTCGAGCGCCTGCTGGATGAGCTGCTCGGTCTCGGTATCCACCGAGGAGGTCGCTTCATCGAGGATCAAAATCGGGGCGTCTTTTAATATGGCCCGGGCGATGGACAAGCGCTGTTTCTGTCCACCGGAGAGCTTGACACCGCGCTCGCCAATCAGCGTGTCGTACCCCTCGGGCAGGTCGGAGATGAAGTCGTGGGCGTTGGCGGTTTTTGCAGCCGCGATCATTTCGGTCTCGTCGGCATTTGGACGACCAAACAGCAGGTTCTCGCGCACCGTTCCGTAAAACAGGAACACATCCTGCAGCACGATGCTGATCTGCTGGCGCAGGCTGTCGAGCGTATACTCGCGCAGGTCGCGCCCGTCCAGGGTGATCGAACCGCTGGTCACGTCGTAAAAGCGCGGGATGAGACTGACCAGGGTGGTCTTGCCCACGCCTGTCGGTCCAACCAGCGCTACAACAGACTTGGCAGGGATCTCCAGAGAAATATCCTCCAGTACCAGGATGCCGGGTATGTACTCGAAGCTTGCGTGGTTGAAGACGAATTCGCCACTGGCCCGTCCGGACAATGGTTCCGCTCCGCGCACGTTCTGCGGCTCGTGGGGCTCGGCCATCAAGTCAGCCACCCGGTCTGCACCGGCCAGTGAGGACTGAACGGCCTCCCAGGCGCCGCTCAGGTTCTGCACGGGCGCATAGAAACTTTGCAGGTACAGGAAGAACGCTACCAGGTCCGCGATCGGCAGCGAACCTTGCAGAGCCAGCCGCCCTCCGAAATAAATAACAATCAATGTCCCGAGCGAGGAGGTGAATTCCACAAACGGTTGGAAGGTGGCCATCAATTTCAGTGCGCCGAGTTGTGATTTTCGGTAATTTTCGATGCCTTCATGAACACGCTGGGCTTCTTCGGCTTCACGGGTGAAGGCCTTGATCTCGCGGATGCCCGACAGGTTATCGTTCAGCAGGGCATTCAGGTCGCCCAGCACCTTCTGGCGATTGCGGAAAGCCGGGCGGACGTATTTGGCGTAAACCCGCAGAGATAGGATCACCAGAGGGATGGGGATGGTGCTGAGCAAGGTCAATTTCCAGTTCAGGCTGAGCAGGACAGCGGTCACGCCGAATAGGGTGATCACATTGACCACCACGTCGGGGATGGCGTGGGCAATGAGCTGTTCGAACAGGTCAGTGTCGTTGACCACGTTGGACATCAGGTTGCCAACCTGCTTGTCCTCGTAGAAATGCAGTGACAGGCGCTGCATGTGTTCGTAGATGTACTCGCGCACATCTGCCACCACGCCCCAGCCAGCCACATGAGCCACGTACGAACGCACAAAAGAAAGCCCGGCTCGGGCAAGATAGGCGGCCAGGACGATCAATGCCAGGGTGGTAACGTAGGTCATACTGGACACGCTGGCACCCGGTGCAGTGACATCTGCCACCAGTAGCTTGACGATCCACGGGATGAGCAGTTGGATGCCCACCAGGACCAGCATGCTGATGGCCGTGACGACCAGCGAGAGGCTGTATTTGCGAGCATAGTTGAAAATAAGTTGGAAAGGTTTCATTATTGACCTCGGGGGTGATTGTACAACCAGTTCTTCAATCTGTGGTGACAATTGGATTGCATTCCTTTTGGATTAGGAATCCTGGAGAACCATGCCAAGTAGAGCTTGCAACTTGGCGAAGTACATAGTAAACTCAGCCCGATGAATACCACTTCCTTTCCTCTTTCCATGATGATGCCCATGGTGATGCTTTTCCGCGCACGGACAGCCGCACCGGGAGCGTAAGAACCCGTTTGCCAACCCAAAGGGCTGTCCGCCGAAAGGACGGCCTTTTTATTTGTAAGTGTTGGCATTAACTTTTCTCAATTCACCATCTGAGGAGCTATCCATGCCCGAAAACATCCTGATCGCCATTGCCTGGCCCTACGCTAACGCCGAGATCCACGTCGGCAACATTACCGGGTCACACTTACCCGGTGATATCGTCGCCCGCTACCACCGCTTGAAAGGGGATAACGTGCTGATGGTCTCCGGAACGGACTCGCACGGGACACCTGTCACGATTGCGGCGGATAAAGAAGGTAAACCTGTCGAGGAAGTCTACAAGAAATATCACAGCGGATTTATCGACCTGTTCCAGCAGTTGGGCATCCAGTACGACCTGTTCACCACCACCCACACCGAGAACCATTTCAAAGTGGCGCAGTCCATGTTCCTGGCCTTGCAAAAGAACGGCTTCCTGTTCACCCAGAAATCCATGCAGTGGTATTCGCCTTCTTCCAAACGTTTCCTGCCAGACCGTTACGTGGAAGGCACCTGCTATATTTGTGGCGACCCGGGGGCGCGCTCCGACCAGTGCGACAAGTGCGGTAACGTTCTCGAACCCGAAAAACTGCTCAACCCGAGATCGAAAGTGGACGGTTCCACGCCCGAACTGCGCGAAACCGAACACTTCTACCTCGACCTTTCCAAACTCGAACCGGAGGTCGCCAACTTCCTGCGTGAACGCTCCGGCTACATGCGCGAGACGGTAATGGGCGAATCGCTGGGAAAAATTGAAGCCGAGGGCCTAAAGCCGCGTCCCATCACGCGCGACCTGGATTGGGGCATCCCAGTCCCGGTGGAGGGTTGGGACGACAAGCGGCTGTACGTCTGGTTCGAAGCAGTCATCGGCTATCTTTCAGCGGCGGTCGAATGGGCAAAGATCAGCGGCAATCCCGAGGCCTGGAAAAACTGGTGGGTGAACCCATCCGCGCGTGCCTTCTACTTCATCGGCAAGGACAACATCTTCTTCCACACTGCCCTGTGGCCGGCCGAGTTGATGGGCGCAGGCGGGCAGTTCCTCCAGATCTTCGCCGAAGAAGAAGGCGCACTGACCATGCCTTACGACGTGCCTGCCAATCAATTCATGAACCTGGAAGGCCAGAAGATCTCCGGTTCGCGCAACTGGGCCGTCTGGGGTCGGGACGCGCTGACCCGTTACGACCCGGATGCCTTGCGTTACTACCTGACGGTCAACATGCCGGAGAACCACGATTCCGACTGGGATTGGAAGGAATTCGTTGCCAAGAATAACGGTGAACTGGTGGCCACCTGGGGCAACCTGGCGAATCGGGTGCTCTCGTTCTGCTATAAACATTGGGAAGGAACCATACCGGCCATTGACCCATTAACTTTGCGCTCCGCGGACCTGGAACTGTTGGCTGGTATCGAGACCGGGTTTGAATCGGTGGGTGGATTCCTGGATGGCGTGAAACTGCGCGCTGCCCTGCAGGAGGCTTTCCGCCTGGCGTCGACCGTCAACCAGTACCTTGACCGGATGGAGCCCTGGCAGGCAGTCAAGACCGATAAAGACTCAGCCGCCCTGACCATCTATACCGCCTTGAAGGCCATCGACTCCCTTAAGGTGATTTTTACGCCCTTCCTGCCGTTCACCTGCGAGAAACTGAACGGTTTCTTCGGTTATGAGACCCCGCTGTTTGGAAAGTCTTATATCGAGACCATAACCGACGCCCTCGGCGAGCATAGTGTACTGCGATACCGTCCCGTAGGGAGCGGAGCCGAACGGCAATGGAAGCCGAGCGAACTCAAACCCGGCGCGAAACTCAACCAACCCGGTCCGCTGTTCAAAAAGCTGGAAGAAAGCGTGATTGAAGAAGAACGGTCGAGGTTGGGAAAGTAGGATCAAGAATTCCAAAGTCTAATGGCTTGTCTTGCAGAGCGCAGTGGAGGCATTGCCTAAGCCTGTTGAGGAGAAGAAGGGGAGTTTGCGGTGAGTGGTGGGCAAGGAGATTTTCTTAAAATTAACCTGTAAGTATTATTATGTAAAGCCAATCAATCAGGTTGTCCGTGCCACTATATTTCTGGAAGATAAAAAAACCCTCCTGCAGTAGGGTGCGTTCGGTAGAAAAATCCTGTATGATTTATCCTAGAGGAAAACCAGATAACCGTTTATGTGTGCAATGGAACTGGTATTGGTGATCGACAGCGAGTTCCGCACCCGGCGGCAGGTATGTGATCAACTCGAAAGGGCCGATTTCCGTGTCCTGACGGCCTCCGATGCGGATGTGGGGATAAACATGCTCCGGCGCGAGACTCCCGACCTGCTGGTCCTGGAGGCGGGAATTTCTTGCCACACCGGTTGGAACCTGACCCAACAGATCCGCCTCGAACCCCAGCTGGCCTCTCTCCCGATCCTGATGATGACACCCTCTGGCCGGGAAAGAGCCTTTGCTGAAAGTCTGGACCTCAGGGCTGACGATTACGTCTCAAAGCCATTCAATCCACGCGAACTGGTGAGGCGCGTCCAGGCCTTGCTGAGCTGGAAAAAGGGACAGTCAAACCAGCCGGTGCGCCTCTCGCAGGGTGACCTGATCCTCGACCTGGGCGGCCACCAGTTGACGGTGCGGAACGAAACGGTTGAACTGACCCCCACTGAATTTGCCATGCTTACTCTATTCATGGAAAAACCCGGTTCCATCTTCACTCGCCGGGAACTGCTCAAGGGGGCTCTCGGTTACTCTTGCGAGGGCAGCAGCCGGACACTCGACACCCACATCCGTAACCTACGCCAGAAAATCGAAATCGACCCGCGTCTACCGAAGTATATCCAGACGGTTTACCGGGTCGGTTATTGTTTTGCGAAGTAGGGGAAAAACGATCTGATAGGCTGATACCAATGGCATCTCAAAGCAGCAGAGGCGACCGGTTGGTCGCCCCTGCTTTATTCTTTCAGCCAATCGGGCAAGTGCTCGATTAACCTTTTCATCACCATTTTCGTGTTCTCGTGGAACAACTCGATATTCCCATATGCTTCACCACCATCGGCACTGACCAGGTCTGTGACGCCGCGCAGGATGAGACAGCGTACCCCGTTGCGCTTTGCCACCCAGGCGATCGCCCCGGATTCCCAATCTGCCGCGATGGCTCCATACTTTTCCACCAATTCGGGGATATCGGCTGCCAGGATGTCGCGATCGGCGGAAACGAGCAGTCCGCGCTGGACGGGGTGGGGGAGCGGGTCGGGCAGCCAGGATAGGTCGATTTCGGTGGAATAGTGGGCGATGGCATCCTCCGGGTCGGACATCTGCTCGATGATGTCGTAAACGATCGTATTTGTGACCAGGATGACCATACCGCGTGCAATGCGGCCTTCGAACCCGCCGCAGGTCCCCAGGTTGACTAGCAGGTCAGGGCGGAAACGGTCAATGACATACTGCGTCGTCGCCGCAGCGGAAATCTTACCCCAGCCGCCGTGGAAATACGTCAAAGGCGTTGTCCTGAGTATGTCGAAGGATCGAACAGCGAAAGATTCGCCCAGCGGTGCGGATTCCACTTGGGGTGGGGCGAGGATCTCTTTGACCGCCCGCCATTCGGAGTTGGCTGAGATCAGTACGATGATGCGCCGATCATCCATTTTCCAGTCTTTTATCCAGGTAATCCAGCACAAATTGCAGTGCAGCCTGCGCCGAGGACTCTTTGTTGGAGCGCCGGTTACCGGTCCAGAGGAACTTCCGGGCCCAGTCGCCATCGCGCGCTGAAAGACCGATCCAGGTGGTACCGACTGGTTTTTCCGGCAAGCCACCAGTGGGTCCGGCGATGCCGCTCACACTGACCCCAATATCTGCGCCCAACGCAGTGCGGACGCCGCGCGCCATTTCGATGACGGTTTCCCGGCTGACTGCACCGTGGAGACGCAGGGTATCCCACGATACATGCAACAGAGCCACTTTGGCTTCGTAAGCATAGGCTACCACCCCACCCACAAAGTAATCGGATGCGCCGGGGATATCCGTGATGCGGTCAGCCACAAGTCCGCCAGTGCAGGATTCGCCGGTGGCGATTTTCAGGCCGCGGGTCCGCAACAGGATTCCAATTTTGGTTTCCAAAGAGTCGCTCATAGGATGGCGTTTATTATAACTGCTCATCCCTGAAAATCCCGCCCAAGAAGCAGTAAAATAGACCCATGCTCGAAACCAGCGAACATCTCCACCGCATCCTCGATACTCTCCCATCCAAGCCCGGTTGTTACTTGATGAAGAATGCCGAGGGAACGATCATCTACGTCGGCAAGGCGATCAGTCTGAAGAACCGCGTTCGCTCCTATTTCCACGCCGACCTCAGCCACGATCACAAGACCCGCCGTCTGGTAAGCGAAATTGCCCATATTGAATGGATCGTCGTTGGGTCCGAACTTGAGGCGCTCATCCTCGAGATGAACCTCATCAAGAAGCACCGGCCCAAGTACAACATTCGGCTGAAAGATGACAAACGCTACCCGTACATCAAGATCCATTGGAATGAACCGTATCCCAAAGTCACTGTGACGCGCCTGATGCTGGATGACGGGGCATGCTATTTCGGGCCATACACATCTGCCTGGGCTGTCTTCCAGACCCTGGACGTGTTGCGGCGTGTCTTTCCGTACCTGACCTGTGACCGGGAGATCACCGGCCAGGATAAACGCGCCTGCCTTTATTACGATATCAAACTTTGTCTGGCGCCCTGCATCGGCGCAGTGAACCAGCAGCAATACCGCCAGATGATCTCCGACCTGCAGGAGTTCCTTAACGGTCACTCTGAGCCGATCATAGTGCGTGTTCAGAATGAAATGGAAAAAGCCGCAGAAGAAATGCGTTTCGAGAAGGCTGCTTCTTTGCGCGACCAGTTGAAGGCCATGCAGTCCATCGTTGAACGCCAGAAGGTGGTTTTTGCAGCAGATTATAAGGATTCAGATGTGATTGCCATGGCGCGCGCCGATAACGAAGCCTGTGTGCAGATCTTCTTCATCCGGGGTGGCAAACTGATCGGACGTGAATATTTCGTGCTTGAAGGTACGGAAGATACCGCCGATAAGGAAGTAATGGCCGAATTTGTTAAGCAGTTTTATACTGAAGCGGCGGAAATACCCCAGCAGGTGCTCCTGCCTCAGGAGATCGAGGAAGCGCAGATCATCGGCCAATGGTTGCGTTCACGACGCGGTGGTGAGAAAACCGAGATGGTTGTGCCGCGCGACGGTCAGCCGCATGACCTGGTCCTGATGGCCGCTGAAAATGCTGCCGAGACCCTGCAGGCCTTGCGGACGCAGTGGCAGGCGGATGCTCACAAGCAGGAACAGGCGCTGGCCGAGTTGCAGTCGGCGCTGCAATTGCCCAACCCACCCAACCGCATCGAGTGCTACGATATTTCCCACACCCAGGGGGTGGCAACCGTCGGAAGCATGGTTGTTTTCACGCAGGGAGTGCCTGATAAAAAGCTCTATCGCCGGTTCAATGTCGAGGGGGCCATTGGGGCTCCTGATGATTTCGCCAGCATGGAGGAAGTGCTGACACGTCGCTTCAAGCGCTGGGACGCTGCCCGGGAGATGGACCTTTCGACTTCGCCCACAGCAGTACCCGGGTCCAAGCGGGACGAATCATTCGCCTTCCTTCCGGACCTTTTGATCGTGGATGGCGGCAAGGGACAGTTATCCCGCGCAATGGAAGTCCTCCAGAAATTCGAATTGTTTGAGAAGGTGCCAGTGGTAGGCCTGGCCAAGCAGGAGGAGGAAATATATTTCCCCAACAAGCCCGATTCGTTGCTGTTGCCGCGCCATTCACAGGGGTTATACCTAATCCAACGCATCCGTGACGAAGCACATCGCTTTGCCATTACCGCTCATCGGGCACGGCGGACGAAGCAGGGCATGGCTTCGGTCCTGGATTCTCTCCCCGGTATCGGCCCTGTCAAAAGGAAAGCCCTCTTGAAATATTTTGGTTCTGTGGATAAGATAAGGGAGGCTTCGGTGGTAGAATTGAGCGCCGTGCCGGGAATTAATAATGCATTGGCCGAAAGTATCAAGGCAAATCTGGAATGAAAACTATCTGGCTTGTCGACGATGATGAGGAAATGATCCATGCGGTTGAGATGATGATCAAGCTGCTGGATTTTGAAGTTCGGCATTTCTTCTCGGCGCGCCCGGCAGCCCAGACTCTTCTCAATGGAGAGCGCCCAGACCTGTTCGTCCTGGATATCAACATGCCGGGAGTGAGCGGGATTGACTTTCTGGAATTCTTGCGCCTCCGCAAGGAATTTAAGAATATCCCAGTCGTCATGCTTTCCACCGAAGCCTCCGACGTGATGGTGGATCAAGTCATGGCTCTTGGCGCGGATGCTTACGTAACCAAACCGGTTGCGCTTGAAGAACTGGAAGAGGCCATGAAAAAGGCGTTCAAAGCGCATGGCGAAAATTAATAATAAATCATTAGTTAAAACCAGGAAGTGAGGCAGAAAAGATGGCAAAAGGTAAAAATACGAATAAACTGACCAAAGAGCAGCGCCAGACGCGCACTTACAGGGTTATTATTATTGTTGTCTCGGCGATCGTTCTGTTAACCATGGTCATGTCACTGATCATAAAGTAGAGCATGATATCTTTTGGTTGATTTCCCGCATGGTTGTTTTTACCCGGATTTGAATGCTTACCCCAAGGCGGGGAGAATGTTATCGGAGGTCGGTGATACAGTTGTATTGAAATTGAATTGATCCCCCAAAAGACGGGGACGCAAGACTAAAGTGGACGGGAACTTTTTATCCGCGATACTGAGAAAAGGTCATTTATGCTCGAAAAACTTGCTGGTATCGAAAAACGCTATGAGGAACTTCACCGTCTCCTGCTGGAAGTGGGTAACGATTATCAACGCGCCGCCGAACTTAACAAAGAACGCCTCGACCTGGAATCCATGGTCGAAAAATCGAAAGAATACCGCCGCGACTTGGCACGACTGGAAGAAGCCTACGCAATTGCCGGTTCCGAAGAAGATGCTGAAATGCGCCTCCTGGCCGAGTCGGAAATAGCTGACCTGGAACCGCGAGCGGCGGCTCTTGAAAAGGAACTCAAGCTGATGCTTGTACCCAAGGACCCGCGCGATGATAAAAACGTCTTTGTCGAAATCCGCGCCGGAACGGGTGGGGAGGAAGCGGCCATCTTTGCCGCCGACCTGTACCGCATGTATACACGTTACGCTGAGCGTCAGGGCTGGAAAGTCGAGTTGATGGATTCGAACGCCATCGGCGTGGGTGGTTTTAAGGAAGTTGTTTTTCAAGTCAAGGGCAAAGGCGCTTTTTCGAAACTCAAATACGAGTCTGGTGCGCACCGCGTCCAGCGTGTCCCGACCACCGAGTCTTCGGGCCGCATTCACACTTCCACTGCCACCGTGGCCGTCCTGGCTGAGGTGGAGGAAGTGGATGTACAAATCCCCGAGTCTGATATGAAAATTGATGTTTTCCGCTCTTCCGGCGCGGGCGGCCAGAATGTCCAGAAGAATGCCACTGCCATCCGCATCACCCACCTGCCGACTGGTATGGTGGTTGCCGTCCAGGACGAACGCTCGCAGTTGCAGAACAAACTGCGCGCCATGTCCATTCTACGAGCCCGCCTGTACGAAATCGAGC
>CAIQQN010000207.1 GCA_903873975.1 uncultured Anaerolineales bacterium | reverse complement strand
CGTGATGCCTCAAGACCAAATGTTACTTTAGGGGTATCGTTGCCTCAAAGCGGAATGTTACCGTGAGATTATCCAAAGTTTGGCGACTTTCTCATCGATCGAGGTTCTGAGCTGGACTGGATTGAGCTGGACATACAGGTTGGTCAAACGGGCCTTGGTTTCGAATGGAATATCTTTGGCGGCCAGGACACGCTGGAAAGGGGTAGCAGCTTGATCATATCTTTTGATGAGTTTTTTGTCCACGTGTTCTTTCGAGACCAGTTTCAAAACTGGCTGGAAGAAGACACGTTTTGTCAAGATGCATAAGCATTAAAAAGCGCAGGAATCTAACGGCGTCAAAGAATAGGTTTTGACCCGAGCTGCGCTGAACGTTCAGGGGAACCAACCATAAACCCGTACATCCAGAATGCTCAGAATAAGATTGAAGGCTATTTGGGTCTTACACGCAAAGCGTGTTGGCGTAAATGGCGCTCTTCATCATAAGGGACCCGGTCCTGCCAAAGCCTCCAGGCAACCTCTAGCCAGCGATTGGCCAGGCGCCGATAAGCATGACTGAGCGAGTCACAATGCGGTCGAATGGTTTGAAAGTAAGTATTGGCCCATACCGAGTAGTCAATCGAGCTTTTAGCCCATTGCTGCACGATCCTACGGAACTCATGATCACAGGCATAGCGGAAGGAGACATATTTATGTTTGCCGCTGGCTTTGGTGACCGGGCAGGTTCCGGCCACACATTGCAAGACCTGTGGGGTTGGATAGCGCTGGCGGTCATCCCCAAACTTGGCCAGTAGCGCTGGAGCCAGGATTGCCCCAGCTCCTGGCAGGGACGAAAAGACAGGATAATCCGGATGGTCCACGAACAATTCTTGGATCTCTTTGAGCGTTGCGGCTTTGTCTTGCACCGCCTGCAGAGCTAAACGCGCCAAGCGGACGGCTTCAGATTGATAGGCGAGGACAGTTTGTTGCTTGGCATCCGGCTGGGGTTTCTGCAAACGCGCAAAACAGGCAGGCAATTTGGAAGGTCGAGGGTAGTGATGGCGCTTGGCAAAGCTCTTGAACTCCTCAATTGTCAGCCCGGCAGCCGCTTCCGGGGTCGGATAAGCCGAGACAAACACCAACGCAATCTGCTGATCCAGGCTGCTGAACACCTTGGCTGCATTCGGATAGTAGCGCCACAGCACATTACGTAAACGGTTGGTGATCTGGATGATCGTGCGAGTGAGAAAACTCTCTAGACCGACCAGGGCCGCGATCTGCTGGGTCAGCAGCATATCCGCATGCCAGGCATGCAGCCGGGCACGGTCCGTGCGCAGCATATCCGCAATCAGGTGGGCATCGCTGCGATCCGTCTTGGCCTTGCTGGCCCCAAACCTGCCTCGAGAATCTCTGATCGTGCTCGGTGGAATAACATAGATCTGCCGATACTGATGTGAGCTCAAAAAATCAATCATCAGATTGTGCTCCGTTTCTATGCCCACCAGGCAGTCCTCCACACTGACCCCCAATTTCATGCGCTGCTCATCGAATGCTTCAAATCCCATGGGGGAATGTGGAATGGTCTGATATAAAATGATCCCTCCTTCCTCGTTCAAATAAACGATATCGTGCTTTTGTGTGCTCCAGTCGATTCCGATGTATACTCTCATTAGAACCTCCTTGAGCATTCCTGGAGGGGCACTGGCCGGTGGATGTCCTCTAGTTATGGCGCTCTGGGCGCAACACGTTTTTGACACTCTGCCGGTTCCACCTGGGGAGCAGTCTTCTTCTGGCGCTCACAGCGCTGTTGGTATATGGCCCTTATTCCCAGGCTGGTGCCAATGGGTTAGACAGATCATGGTTGGTTCCCATCTCTGTTCTACCCCATTTTCGCACCTATTCCAATTGTACGGTAACTAGTTGGCATATAAGCGCAGGTCTGCATAGATATTTTGTAAGAGCAGGTATTCCACCTCGGTTTCGAAGCGGTCATAGCCGATGAGACGCCGGACGACGGACCAGTTCTTCTGCTCGACATGG
>CAIQQN010000206.1 GCA_903873975.1 uncultured Anaerolineales bacterium | reverse complement strand
GCCTGGCCGTGACGGTCGGCTCGGATGAGCATCGTGCTTTGGCTCGCCAGGCGGTACGCGAGTCGCTGGTGCTGCTAAAGAACGACAATAATGCTCTTCCCATTGATAAGAATGTCTCGACCATCCTGGTGGCCGGGATCAACAGCACCGGGTTCCAGGCGGGCGGCTGGACGCTGGATTGGCAGGGGGAGCAAAGAAACGCCCTGGCGGGGACAACCATCCTGGAAGGGATCCAGGAGCTGGTTGGTCCCAATACTCATGTGATATACGATAGCTTGGGTCAATTTACAAGTTTCGGCGGTAAGGCCCCGGTGGGTATTGCGATTGTGGGTGAGATACCGTATGCAGAAGGATTGGGGGACAGGGCCGATTTAACACTCTACAAGGGGGATCAGACGATCATCAACGCATTACACCCGAAAGTGGATAAATTGATCGTGGTGATCCTGTCTGGCCGTCCGCTGGTTATCACTGACCAGTACCAAACCGCGGATGCCTGGGTGGCGGCCTGGCTGCCGGGCTCGGAGGGGGCGGGCGTGGCCGACGTATTGTTTGGGGATTATCCATTCGTCGGCAAACTCCCGTACACCTGGCCGCGTTCAAACGATCAATTACCACTCAACATCAATAACTCAGCTAACCTCACCGGTTGTGCTGCTCCGCTCTTTCCCTTTGGTTATGGACTGGGTAATGCTGGCAGCCAGCCCATCGAATGGTTGAATTGCCAATAATATTTAGGAGTGTTATGCAATACGGTTATTTCGACGATCAAGTCCCAAGTGACTCATAATCGTTTGGTCGTTGATCGCTATCCAACCTTGCCTATTACTATATCTCGTCAGGAATTTAATCATTACCTACCAGGTTGTTCAAACCTTATTTGTTCATTTTCCCCACGTTTTCAATATCTCTAATCTTCCATAGTTAAATACCACACGTTAAAGCATTCCTCTTATTACAACTAAAAACACTCGCCAAAGACCTGGTTAAGAAAAATCAGCCCTCAAGCCAATTTCTATCTTAGCCAGGAAATGTCCACAAAGACGAGCTCCTTTTCCTTGACGATGATCAAGGTGTGGTTATTGGCTGCAAACACGGCTCCATAAACACCCCCAACCTGTTCGAAGGAATATAGCCTCGCCCCTGTAGCCATGTCCCATAGGCTGATTCCGCTCACCAGGCAACCTGACCTAAATTGCATGCAATAGGTCCCAACAACCATGCTGCCATCCCCCGAGATGTCCAGTTGTTGGATATCGAAGATATTGGTTGGAACCGTGAGTGCCGTAGACCAATCCTTGAGTGACAGATCCCAGCGCCGGATTTCCGATCCACCGCACGGAGGCCATTCGACCTGCTGGCAGGCGGCATAAACTAGCAGCCGGTTATCGGGTGAAAATGCCAGTGGAATTGCCCGAAAAGGGATGGAGAGAACATCATCGGATGGTATAGGCCATTCTTCTATAATGGTTGGATTCTTGTCATCAGCTGCCATATTCAGGATGGTAACGCCCGAAAAGCCGGATACAGCCAGTTTGCTGCCGTCAGGCGAGAAAGCCAGGTTTGTTGGGTAAGGACCATCCATCCGATCCACTTCTTCCATGCTATTTGCATCCCAAAAGACGATCTGGTCCAACGAAGACGAAACCAAAAACCTCCCGTCTGGTGAATAAACCAAGCTCCTCACAGGATTATTCTCCGGATTTTGAATCCACTGAGATATATGTTCAGACTGTAGATCCAGGACTGTTATCATTCCCTCATAATATGACCCAATTCCCATTTGGGTATTATCCGGGGAGAAGGCGATGCTAAGTAAAGAACCGAGTGATTCTGTAAACGTACTTAGGAGTTGTCCGGTGGTGGAATCCCATAAACTGATCCTTCCTGAAAAACTGACGGTTGCCAGGGTGCTGCCATCCGGAGAGAGCGCTGGGAGGCCAAGATCTACGTCAGTTAGAACAGTTCGGGGCTGTGTTGGAGACTCGATATAGAGTCCCAGGTTACCTTGCACATCGGGAAAAGAGACATGGCCTCCATAGATATTTAATGTTTTTCCACTATAAAGGTCGACGGTCATGCTGGAAGGACATGATTCTGGAGGCGTGCCGGGTTGGACAAAAGATAGAATTTCATCTCCCGATCTCGCAGCCACCAACCGGATGGTCGTATCATACTGGTAACGATGTGCATAACTGGTTGGCAGATATATGCAGTTTTCAAGGAGAGTCTCCTTCTCTGCGCGGCAGACCACTATTTCGACCTCAGATACTGTCTCCGCAAGCCATTTCCGGGGAACCTGGCTGTTCCAATCTGGTTCTGCGGCAGAAGATCCTTCATTCGAAATTGATATGATATGAACCTTGTGGTGGGCATGGTCCGCCCGGTAATCCGCTGCCTCAGTCTCTGGGATCCCCTGGCAGACTCCTGCCAGTACAGCCATTGGGTCTGTTGTTGGGGTTGGAGAGGGCATTGCTGTTTGTGTTTTCACACTGGCGGTTTGAATTGCGGATTGTGAAGGCCCGCAAGCTGCAAGCAACACCATTATCGGTAATAGACCAAAGAGTTTCTTCATATTCCCTCCCAGGGAATACATCTCACCTCATCGACCAGGTCACTTATCTCGCTTGTCTCGTATTTTTGAAAAGAATGCCTACACACCACGCCATAAAAATCGCAGACCCCCGCGCTGATTAGTTCTACAGTTTCCTGATAGGACGCCTGCCAGGCAACACTAGATAGCATTTCCAATATAGATAGCGGATCTTGTTTAGCGATAGCGGATCCTGTTCTCGTCGGTGCGTACGCGTGGGGTAAAGGTCTTTCTCGTCACACTCCCTTTGCGCGTATTGCGACATTCGCGGAGCATCCCTGTGGGACACCGCACATCGTCCAGGTGTCCTGCCGGGAGTGCAGGTGTGCAGCTGATGTTGGGGGCAGTTAAACCTCGAAATTCAAACCATCACTTGCCCTGTTGCCAGCGTTGATATTGGACGAGTAAATGATCCAGGCTTCTTGCCTCCTGGCGGGCGACATTCAAAAGACCCAAAACAGCGCCTATGATGGCAGCTGCAACTCCAACCAGCAGCACCAGGTAAAATGCCGGTACAGTCACGTTTGGTGCAATCAAGACATGGTGAGAGAGGCTCGAACCGGCACGAATCAGCCTGCCCGCTATCATTGGCATCCATCCCAAATATCCAATGGCGAAGGAAAAGAACAGGATGATCGTATAGGGAAAGGCGAAGTTATACCACCGGCTGGTGTCCAAAGGATGCACCGTGGAAATGTTCATCAGCAAGCGGAAGATCAAAATCGCCGGGAGTGTCGTTAAAAAAGCATAAATTATTCCCAGGTAAGTACCACCTTTTCCAAAACCAACCAGGCTTCCTACAGCCAGGCAAGCGAATAGAAATACAGCATAAGCCAACAGAGCCATTATGGATTTGGAGAATTTCCAATTCCGGAGTTCCTGTTCTGAAATTGGCTTGCGGTCAAAAAATGCTTTTGCATGCGCATAAGGAACGCGGTAGCAATCTATACACCTGCCGCCGATAAAATTACTATTCCACCCAGTTAAGGTAACACCACAATCAACACACTCTTTTGCGGCCATTCCAGCTCCTTTTCAAATAAGCAAGCATTTAAGAGTATCTTTGAATTCCCTTTGCCGGTTGCATCCAGCATAGGAGTGACGAGTCAGCCGCGCCGGGAGCAAGCCGCGGTTGACCGGGGTCTGGCGCGAATGAATACACCTGTACCTGTAGCGTTCAGTGATGCTTCTATCCCATCTTTTGCCAGACTGGACGCACCAAGCTTACTAGAATTGCCATGACAATTCCAAGCCCAAAGAGGGCGGCCACGATACTTAACTTTCCCTGTAACACACTGGAAGCCAAGAACACCACAGTCGCAGCAGCGAAACCATAGACGCCCCACCTTTTCCACTTCCAGATGGCGAAAGCACACACAAAAAGTGCCAATCCAACCAATCCCAGCATATAGATCGCCCACTGAGGCCAATTGGGGAGTGATTGTTGTGCCTCGGCTGACATAGGGAGCAAGGCGACGATTACATATAGTGGGCTCACCACCAATGTTGTGATGAGAAAAGCCGTGAGGCAACCGCCCCGTTTTCTTTCTGGAGATACCTCTGTGCTCATTTTGTTCTCCTTTCGTGAATTTGAGCATTGTGGTTGAACATTAATGGCAACAAGATTCCTCCAGACCCTGTTGCTTGGCATCAAGCGCCTTACCAAGTGCTCAGCCGTCGTTTGGTGGCTTAGCAGCTGATAGGACGATTCAGCCGAATTTTAAATAAGACAGTTGTCTAAAATCTTTTGAACCTTCGATCACTGAACTGACTGCTCTGAAGTGGGTAAAATTTGTTTAGACACAATGGCATAATTGTCTGAATAATCACTATTAGGTAAAACAATAACCGCTAACAGGCATTTGTTAGCGGCTATATTGAAAATTCTGAGAAATATATCAAACCTTGTACAGTGGTTTGATTCCGCGCTGCAATATCGTTCTTTAGAATGGCATTAATATATTACTACGAAATTTACAAGAAATCAATCATTTGTACTCGTTCAATTGGGCAGCTATGCGCCAAACGGTTACGGGCTATACGACGTCGTCGGGAGTGTTACGGAATGGGTGGCTGACTATGTAGTAGACTATATAGGTGATAACAGAAAGGATTACTCCAATTCACCCTTTAGAAATCCTCTAGGTCCATCTATTGGCAGAATATATGGACCTAAAGCTCAAAGGGGTGATCCCGCCCTCATCTCTTACCTTAGTGTTCAAATCTCCAGCCGCAACGACAGCAGTTCTCGGGGTTGGAATAATTACACAGGATTTCGTTGTATGCATGCACCGCAGTTTAAAGGATAAATTCACGGGTGTTACCATAAAGCATGAAGTTTGCGCTTGTATGTAAATACCACTGGCAAGCATATGTAATACATCCAGATCCCCTTAATCATATTTGTTCCTTTTCCCCCAACTTCTAACTATCTCCAATCTGCCATAGTCAAATACTGCACGGGCAGGCATTCCTCTTATTACAACGTAAAACGCTCGCCTGATTGGCGCCTCAACAGCTTATGGGCGGATTGGCGGGAAGGGATGAGACGCGAGCTATGGAGTCACGGTCCACGCGGGAGCATACCCCCGGACATCGTAGCTTCGATCTTTGAACTGGTTCAGGAGAACTGACATTGGTCCTGTTCAGAAGGATTCACGGCACCGGAGATGTGTAATAAGTCTCACCTCCGAATACTTCACGAACCACTTCGAGCATGTCGAACTGGTAGTTTCCAGCAGGATACTTGGACCCGAGGTTGGCAGTGGGCTCGACAGTGGTCGTTTCCGCCCAGTTATTCCAGGTGTTGAGCCAGATCAGCCTCAGGCCGCTGCTGCCAACAGGCTCGGCGTACTTGCGAGCCACTGTCGCCATCTCGATGACCTGATCCTTGCTTTGCGCCGGAACGTAAGCGGGGTGGTCGAATATCCAATATCTCTCGTCATACTGCGGGGCCCAGCCAGGCTGAAAGTTAACCAGGTCCTCTCTGCCAGCTACCTTCAAGCCTGCGATCCGATCGGTCCACCACTTGAAAGCACCATCAACCATCACAGCTGCTTTACCCACGTCAACCATCCCAGCCGAGTCGAGACCGGGCATGAGCATCGTGAAGGTACTGCTGCCATCGAATAGTGCAGCATGCTGCTGGTTGAAGCACCCAAAACATACCTCGTCTCCAACAATGAATACGTCATAGCCAAGCTCTGCCACCTGATCGCGGGCGTCCTGCATCGCCCCCGCCAAATTCCCGATGAAACTGTTCGTAGCCCAGATGTAGATCACAGGCCGGCCATCGATGGTGAGATACTGGGGATTGCCAAAGTACTTTTTGGCAAAGTGGACGAAATCCTCTACGAAAGTATTGTACACATCCGGTTGATCGAAATTGATGTTCGGTGCCGTGTTTACATTCAGGCCAGGAGTTTGCATCAGACGGAGCGGAAAATCATAGAAGATGGCCCAACGAACCTTGTTGATGTTGGGCGACTTCAGAAAGACATCATCCAGGGTATCCTCCATGGACCCGCAGCAG
>CAIQQN010000205.1 GCA_903873975.1 uncultured Anaerolineales bacterium | reverse complement strand
TTAAAAAAAAGTGCAAACAATTGGGCTTGTAAGCGCCCGGCACGAACTGATCCAACCATGCGAACACCTGAGCCTTCGTCGGCAGTGCGAGCTGGTGGGGATCTCCCGCAGCGGCTTCTACTACGAGCCGGTGCCCGAGACCCCCGAGAACCTGGCCCTGATGCGGCGCCTGGACGAGTTGCACCTGGACTACCCGGTGTATGGGAGCCGCCGCTTGAGGGCGCTCCTGCAACGAGAAGGCCGGGAGATCAACCGCAAACGGGTGGCCCGCCTGCTGCAAATAATCGTTCTTCGAGGATCGTAGTGGCTACTAAAATGCCTCCTTTTAAGAGCAGCTTGCCTCGTTTTCCCGTTTTCAGCCCGCTTTCCGGGGTTTTCGGATGCAAAAGGACGTGCTCGCGCCGTGCATTCTCGTGGGCTGGCGAGCGGCGGCAACGGACTCTCGAACTCCGGTTCGCGTTGCCGCCGGTCGCCACGCGTAACGGACTCGCTCAGCCCACGAGAATAGGCGCGCCGAGGCCGTGGAATGGGCCTCTGGCCCCCTTCGCTCCGTGGCCAAATGCGCTCCAAGTCGGAGTTCACCATGACCGAAGGACCGTAACGCTCCCCAAAAGCACTCATTTTCTACCCACTAAATTCCTCGAATATCCTTGATTTTGGGGGCACACCAGACAATCGGGGCGCGCGTTCTTTACCTGAATCCGGCGCATCTCGAAAAAAAATCTGTCGAAAATGGCCGAAATCCGGGTTTTCACGCGAAAATGTTTGCAGCAGTCGATTATTTTGCATGGACGCGGCTTCAGGCATCGAGCGGTTTTTGCTTTTGAATCCGGTGGAGGATTTTCTCGGTCCACCCCCGCACCACCGGCGAGTTCACCAACCGGAGGATAGGACGGTTTTGAGGGCGGGTCAGCTCTCCAGGTAACCAGAATAGCCGGTAACGTAAGGTCTTCAAGGTAAGGTCCTGCCAGTCTTCGGGCAGGCAAGTTCGCTGGAAGGCGGTGACCAGGTTGTAAGCCAGCCGAATGATTTCCAAATAGAGCGCGTTCGCCTCAAACGCACGGGTGGGAATCTTGCGCAGGGCGAAGTGCTCGCGCAACTCACCGAGGCGCGGCTCCATCCCCGCCCGTCCGTCATAAAAATGCCAGATTCCGGCCGGAGTCAGTGGCAGGTTAGTCATCCAGGACCGATACGCATACCGCTCCAAGGTGAACAACGTCGGCTGCGGTTCCGTTTCCTCTATCTGCCGCCGGGCCACCACGCAGCGGCGGGCGGGTGCCTGTTCTGAAACTTTGTGCTCACACTCGGCAATCTCCCATTGCTCATTGAACCGCTGGTAACGCAGGCCACAGAGCCGACGCTTGAGCGAGGTGCTCATTCGCGCCACCACGGCGTATTGGGCCTGCATTTGCTCCAGGTGCTCCAGCACGGGGTTGTAACCAAAGCCCGCGTCGGCGCGGAAGCGTAACTCGCGGATGTCCTTGGGCAGCGAGAAGAAGCAACTGGCTAAAAGTTCCGTGCTGCCCGCCCAGGTGCCCGCGTCCCCAGCACGCAGTTCGGTGTCCCACAAAAAGGAAGAATTACTTTCCAGGCACAGCAGGGGGTCATAAGACCGCTTGCCTCGGTAGCGCGGATTGTAACCCACCTCCGCGCCTTCTTGTCGGCCAAAGACCGTGACCACCGTGCTGTCCAAATCCAAGATGAGCCGGGAGCGATGCTCGGGGCGGTGGATGAACTCTTGTAAGAGGCGGTCATTAAAGCGATGAAGTTGGTGCCGGAACTCCGGTGGTGCATGGAGGAGAAATCGGCGAAGGCTTTGCGGGTCTGGATAGCCAGGCAGACCGGTCAGATATTGAAAGGTAACGTCCGAGCGCAGCAGGGAAGCGTTTTCCAGCCGATCCAATCCCAAGATAACGGGATACATCACGGCCAGCGTCATTGGAGAGAGGCTATAATCATGGTGCGGTCGAAAATCCTCCACCCGCTGAGCCAGAAACCGACGGAATTGCAGCACTCGAAGGAATTCCTGAAAAAACAGAATGCCTCCATAGTGGGTCAAACCGCCGTTATTACAGGCGATTTTGATATTTCTAGGCAAACGCATCATGTCCGTCCACATTTAACCGCAGGTTAGATGTGGACGGGAATTTCGTCAACAATCCCAAAGCACGTTTTATCGAGTCGAAATGCACTTTTCCGGCCTCAAGATGCGCCGGATTCAGGTATTACTGGGTCATTGGGATTGACTACACATTCCTAGCGTGCTAATATTCCTGCGCAATGAAGATTGATGGCAGGACACTGGAGCCTAAGACACTGGAGCATGTGCGGATCGCCGCCTGCAAACGGGTGCTGGAAGATGGCGAGCTGCCTTCCGTGGTGGCCGCCTCGTTGGGTTTCTGTCGCACCAGCATCTATCCCTGGCTGCGACGGATCGAAGAGGGAGGATGGGAAGCCCTGGCCGAGAAGATTGCTGAGGGTCCCGATTGCAGCCGCACCGAGCAGCAACGCCAGAAGGTCAAACGGTGGATCGTCGGGAGAGATCCACGTCAGTACGGATTTGAGTTTGGTCTGTGGACACGGCGGATCGTCCAGACGATGATCCAGGAGAAAATGGGCGTCGAACTGTGCCTCGCGTCGGTGGGTAAGTTGTTAGCCCAGTTAGAGTTGACACCCCAGAAGCCCCTGCGGCGCGCTTATGAACGGGACC
>CAIQQN010000204.1 GCA_903873975.1 uncultured Anaerolineales bacterium | reverse complement strand
GTGCCCCTTGTGCGACTCGAACGCACAGCCTTTTGGTCCGCAACCAAACGCTCTGATCCATTGAGCTAAAGGGGCAACTCTTTAAGCGGCGAAAATTGTAACCGAGAATCAGATGAAGGTCAAGCATTCGCACAAGACGCTTATGGCGGGGGCGGGAAAGTCGCTTCCATCGTCATCCCCCACAGCAGCCTGGGGTCAGGATCATTCAAGCGGATGTGGACGGTGTACAGGATATCCCCGCTCTGAACCTGGGGAAAGCCGCTGATCGACTCCACCACGCCGGCCATGGTGACACCCGGCAGTGCATCTGCCGTCACCTGCACCGCCTGCCCGAGGCTGATCTTGACCACGTCCATTTCGGTCAGGTCGCTGGTATCGATGTACCACTGGCTGGTATCCGCCAGAGCCACGGCCCATGTCTGCGGGCTGACCATCTGGTATACCGACACGTTGACGTTCGCCACCGTCCCAGCGAAGGGGGCCTTCAGGTCATAATTATCCAGCGCGCTTTGCGCCGCGGCGGCCTGGGTTTTGGCCGCTTTTAGTTGGGCTTGTGCCAGCGCCATTTTGTCGGTATCGGGTCCGTTCTGGGTGTTCTCGTAGGCTCGTTTGGCCTCAGCTTCGGCGACCCTGGCGGTGTCAAGCGCGGTGTGGAGAGTGTCGCGGCGGTTGGTCAGGTCTGTGACCTTCAGCACGGCGGCGTCATAGTTGGTCAACGCGGTGCGTAATTTATCTTCGGAGGATTTACGATTGGCATCCTCAGCAGGCAGGTTGCTGTACTTATCGACTTCCGTTAGCGCAGTTTTTAGTTCTGTTTGGCGGGAGGCTACATCCGCCTGGGCATTGTCGATATCGGTCTGGATGGCGTTCAGGTCAAGCTGGTCCCAGGCCAGTTGAGCCGCAGCATACGCTCTTTGTGCATTCATATAATTCTGCCATGCCTGGGCATGACCCAGGTCAGCGGTGCGGACCAGCAGGTCCACGGCCTGCTGGGCAGCGGTAACCTGCGCCTGTGCCCCTGCCAGAGCGGCTTCCACCTGCTCCCGGTCGCCGAGGCGGACGAGCACCTGTCCCTGGCTGACGTGGTCGCCCTTATGTACCAGCACCTCGTCCACCCTGCCGCTTGCCAGGAAGGCCAGGTACACGCTCTGGTTCGGGACAAGGTGTCCTTCGGCGATAACGGTATTCGCCGCAGGCGTGGGGGTGGTTGTGGTGGTAATTGTTGTGTTACTGCCGCAAGCCGTTAATAGGATTAAAAGGCTCAAGGTCAAAGAGAGAACCGTTGCAGATTTCTTCATGGTTGAACTCCTTTCAATACGCAGGTTACTCGTAGGCCAGCACTTCGCGGATGGTAAGTCGCGCCGCATTGCGCGCCGGCAGGGTGCTTGCCACCGCTGATAGTGCCAGCACGACCAGCAGCCAGATCAGGAAGCCGCTGAACGTGAAGTGGACGGCAATTTGAGAATGAAAGATCGCCGAGCTGATTATGGACGATAACAGGTAGGTGATCGGGAACGAAAGCAGTGCGCCGAGTATCCAGGAAATGCCGCCGATCACCATGCCTTCCACGATGACCGTGCGCATGATCTCCCTGTCCACTGCGCCGATGGAACGCATGACCCCGATCTCGCGCGTGCGCTCCAGCACGTTCATGCCCATCGTGCCGGTCAGGCCGATGCTGCCGACCAGGGCGGTCAGCAATGCCATGATCATCAGGAACGTCACCAGGATATCCAGGCTTTCCGAGGCCGTCTTCAGCGTGGATTGCCCGGTGCGCGCCTGGCTGACGTGAAAACCCTGGTCGCGGAAATACTTGTCCAGCCGTTCTGCCATCATTTGCTGGTAGGTCGGGTCGTGCCGGTCGGTGACAATGCGGTAGGAGAATGAGTGGTTGGTGATGTGGATCAATTTGGAGACGTACTCGTACGTGCTGTAGGCAATGATCCCCTGCTGGTTGACAAACTTGAAAATGCCTACAACTGTCCAGTTGTCTTCATCTCCATTGATCTTCAGGCGCAGGGTCTGCCCGGGCCTCAGGTCCGGGAACTTGGAAAGGATGCCCTCGCTCACCGTGATGGCCTTCCAGTCACCCGGCTGGAGCCAGCGCCCGGCCATCAGGATCGGCGAAACCAATTTGCTGTTTGCTGGAGGGGCCAGGATGGTGATGTTGCCTGCGGCGGTTCCATCCGGGTAGAGCGCATCGGCGCTGACGTAGGCCCAGCCCTCCACCGAGACCACCCCCGGCACCGTCATGGCGGCATTTTCCACTTCGTGCAGGCGGTAAAGCCGGTCGAAGTCGAGCGTCACGTCAGCCAGGAAGTAATTACCGATCTGGTTGATGTACTCGTGGAGCGTCACGCGAACATTGAAAACAGCAATGAAGATCGCTCCGCCCATCGTCAGCGTGAAGAGGGTAAGCGCCAAGCGGCCCTTGCGCCGGAAAGTGTTGCGCAGGGAGATGAGCAGGGGGCGCGGGATGTGGATGCCGCGCCGCGACAGCCTGTGAGTGACCCCGAGTTGGATTCGCTCGAGCAAGGACTCCCGGTGCGGTCCCCCCAGGTCCGGTTTCTTTTCGTCCCCGAGCATCTCCCCGCTGAGGGCGCGCAGGATCGTGATGCGAGAGCCGTTCAGCACCGGCAGCAACCCGGCCAGGAGCGGCACGGCCAGCCCGACGATGATCTGGATGGCAAATGCCAGCGGCACGATGCGGTAACCCAACAAATTAAAATTAATTTTTCTGGCAATAAAAGCAGACAGGGCATAGGCACCCTGTCCCCCCAGCGGGACGGCGATCAACAGGGAGATAAAACCGAAGGCCAGGATGAGCACGACATACATCGTGAAAATCTGGTTGCGGCGTCCTCCCACCAGTTTCATCACACCAATGTGACGCAGGTGCTGGTTGAGCAGGGCGCTGAGCGTATTGGCGATCAGCGAGCTGCTCAGGAACAGGATCAGGATGCCAAGTGCCAGCAGGATCCCCAGCACGGCCTGGACTGTGGATGCCATGGGGTGCTCATTCGTCTTGGAGGAACGCGCCCGCAGGACGGTCACACCGTTTTTTTCGACCTTGTCCTGGATGTTTGCAGCCAACTGGCGCAGATGGGTGTTGTCATTTTGTCCTTCCTTCAGTGTGGCGTACAGCCGGTTGAACAAATCCGGCTGACCGAGATAGGAAAGCGTGCCAGTGGTGATATAGGCGAAGGGTTGGGCCAGGAAATCGCCCGCCCCGGTGCTCGGATCCTGGACAATGCCAACCACCGGCATGGACTTTATGGTTCCATTGTCAAGTTCGAATTCGAGTGTGTCGCCAACGGCCACGTTCAAATCTCCTAGCGCCTTCCGCTCGAGCAGCACCTGGTCCTTCCCGGGCTTGTCCACCCCAGAGATGGGGCGCAGCAGGTTGATTTTCATCTTCGCGAAGTCGCTGACGGCAACAATGTTGAGTGTCACCCAGTTGCTGGCTCCGGGGATGCGCACCCGCATGGTGAACACCCGCCGCCCCTCGGCATCTTTGACACCGCCCATATTCTGGACAGTCGTAACGAGATCGTCGCCGAAGGGTGTGGAACGCAGTTCAACATTCATTGGATTGTTGGCCGCATAACTGGCACTCATATCGTGCGAGATGATCACGTACGCGCCGATGATCACACCGATGGAAAAGACGCCCACGGAGATCGAAGCGACCACCAGCGCCGTGCGCGATAGGTTGCCGATCAGATCATGAAACACTTTGCGCCAACGCGGACGCATCACGGCCGTTTTGCTCCTTTACCTGGCCGGCGCTGGTCAGCACGACGGTTCTCTTCCATGCGTGCCTGCACGATCCTGCCAATCGTTTCTTCGGTCAGCGGCGACTCGCTCAATAGTTTATGGAATTCATCGCGGTGCAGCGCAACCAATTCCACCGGGCCGTCAGAGGCGGCGAGGACGCAGGCAATGGACTTTCCGCCGCGCAACAACTCGACCTCTCCAAAAAAATCACCCAAACCGAGCCGGGTGATGGTAACATTCTTACCAAGCTGGTTGCACAGGTTCACTTCCACCACGCCGCTAACGATCATGAAGAAATAGTCCACGTGCTGGTCCTGCTGGATGATGGTGCTCCCTGGCTGGTAAGTGAAACGTTCCAGGTGCCGGGTCGCTTCCCCCATCTGGCTGTGGCCCAGGAGAGGCAGGCAGTGCGCCACCGTCTCGTCCACCAGCTCGCCGTCGGAGATGATGATGGTGCGTGAAGTCTGCTCGGTCAGCGACGGGTCGTGCGTCACCATCGCAATCGTCTTCCCACTGTGTACCAGATGGCCGAACAGGTCGATAATGGCCTCTGCCGAACGCGAGTCCAGGTTACCGGTCGGCTCGTCGGCGGCGATGACGGGCGGGTCGTTCGCCAGGGAACGCGCGATCGCCGCGCTCTGCTGCTGTCCGGTCGAGACCGCCGCGGGAAGTTTGTTCGCCTGTTTCTCCAACCCGACCATCTTCAGCAGTTCCATGGCCCGCTTCGGGCGTTCGTCGAAATCGTACATACCAACGTAGTCCATCGGCAGCATCACGTTCTCCAGCAAGGTCAGCATGGGCAGGAGTTGGAAGAACTGGAAGACAATCCCCAGGTTTTTGCCGCGCCACAGCGCCCGCTGGCTCTCGTTCATTTCGTAGATATTTACGCCGTTGATGACCACCTGTCCGCCGGTGGGATGGTCAATGCCGGTAATCATATTGAGCAGGGTGGACTTGCCGCTGCCCGATTTGCCGACAATGGCGACGAACTCGCCACGCAGCAGGGTCAGGTCAATGCCTTTGAGGACATGAAACTCGCCCGCCGCGTTCTTGAAGGTTTTTACCACCTTCTGCAACTGGATGACCGCTTCCGAGGCCGAGTCCGGACCGTGGACCTGCTTCATTGTTTCCCCTTTCCACGGCCTGGCTGAGGCGTATGCTCTCCCGGCAGGACACCGGGACGGTGTGCGCCGGCAGGTCGAGCCGTCGCGTTGCGCTTGTCGAGACATTGTCGAGAATTAGGCGACATCGTACCCGCAGGAGGCGGATCCGGGATGATTTCGCCATCCTGGATAACCAGATGACGGGAGAAGCGCGGCGCAAGGCTGTTATCGTGTGTGACCATGATGATGGTCTTCCCATTATCAATCAGGCGTTCGAAGACTTCAAAGACGTGCTCAGCCGTGACCGAGTCCAGGCTGCCGGTCGGTTCGTCGGCAGCAATGATGGGCGGGTCGTTGGCCAGGGCGCGTGCGATTGCCACGCGTTGCTGCTGCCCCCCGGAGATGTAGTTTGGGAGTTTATAGGCGTGTTCTTCCAATTCGACCATGCGCAAAAGTTCAAGCGCACGCTCGCGGCTTCCAGTTCGGTTGTAAAGTCCGCATAAGTCCATCGGGAGCATGATATTTTCCACCAGTGTAAGCATTGGCAGGAGTTGGAAGGATTGGTAAACCACTCCCATGCTGCGCCCGCGCCACAGCGCCAGGTCGTCCTCGGACAGGGTGTGGATGGAAACCGCCCCATCCTCCTTATGGACGATCACCTCACCGGAGGTGAGATGGTCCACCCCGGTGATCATGTTCATCAGGGTGGATTTCCCTGCGCCCGATTTTCCGATCACGCCCAGGAACTCGCCGGGATAGATGTCCGTGCTGATGCCCCGCAGCGCAGGAAAATCGCCCGCGGCGGTCTCATAGATTTTGTAGACCTGCCGTAACTGGATGAGGGGCTGGAGTTGATTTGTCAGGGGAGCAGATTCTGCTTGAATACTTTCCCTACGAGGAGGCACGTTTTTTTCCGAACGAACAGGGATACATTTAGAGAGAGATTCTACTACATAACGCCAACGTACAACCGGTATAATAGGGCCACCCGAGGAGAACCCATGAACAAATTCCTGGAACGACTGCAATCCGGCAAAACCCTCGTCGCCGACGGCGCCGCTGGCACCAACCTGCACAGGATGGGTCTCCTGCCCGGGATCGTCCCCGAGGACCTGGTGCTCGACCAGCCCGAACTGATCCTGGAACTTGAATCCGCCTTCGCCTCTGCCGGGTCGGACATAATCCTGACCTGCACTTTCGGCGGAACTCGCCTGCGGATGAAGGACTCGAAATATGCAGCGCGCGTGGTCGAGGTCAACACACGCGCTGCTGAACTGGCCCACAAAGCCGCTTCGATCCGAAGCGGAATCCTGGTTGCCGGTTCCATTGGGCCGACCGGCCTGCTGATGAAACCCTATGGCCCCCTCAGCCCTGATGAGGCCTGCGCTGCTTTTTCTGAACAGGTCCAGGGCCTGGTGGCGGGCGGCGTGGACATGCTGGTCATCGAGACCATGTTCGCTTTCGATGAAGCTGACGCCGCTTTCAAAGCGGCGCGCGCCGTCACCGACCTGCCCATTGTGGTCTCCTTCAGTTATGACCGCGGGGTGCGCACGATGATGGGCGTCAAACCTGCCGAGATGATCAAGCGCTACAAAGGGATAGGCGCGACGCTGGTGGGTGCCAATTGTGGCACCTCACTGGAAAATATGGAAAAAGTGGTGCAAGAATATGCTGCTGCCGAGCCGGGTTTCCCGCTTTGGATCAAGCCCAATGCCGGCCTGCCGCGCATGCAGGACGGGGACACCATCTTCGACGTAACACCGGAACAGATGGGTGAATTTTCCAGGAAATTTGTGGCATCGGGGGCGCGCGTGGTGGGCGGCTGCTGCGGAAATACGCCGGAACATATTGCTGCGATCGTGAAATCGGTTAATTGAGCATTCCATGAATCCAGGCAGGCAACTTCGAGGACACCGAAGTAAGATAGCCGTAATAAGTGGCTGTCTCCTGCTGTCATTCCTGGTGGCTTGTATATCTTCCCCTCCGGCCAGCCCCACAGAGGCCGCACCTTCATCCGAAAGTAGCCTGCCATCCCCATCGCTAACTCTCGCCGCTCCCTCTCCCACTGCCAAATTAGTACCGACATCCTCCCCCACGCCGCTACCCCCGGACTTCTGGCAGCATCTCCCAGTTATCCCTGAAAAAATCAACGACCGCGTCCGCGAGATTTACCGCCTTGGGCTGACCCTGGGGAATAACCCCCATGGTTTCTCCCGCATTGGTGACTGCGCCAGCGCAGCCCCGGCCTTCCTGGTCGGCTTTGGTCGCAATTACAATCTGGGAGATTATACGTACCTCCAGCCCGCCATTGACTATTTTCAGGGTTCCTTTGAACGCCCCAGCCTGGCTGCTAAAAGCGGGTTGAACACCGCCGGTCTATTGACCACCCTCTGGACCGGTGATCAGTGCCGGGCACATGAGACCCTGCTTGACTGCCAGTACCGCCTCGACCATCCCAGTTTTGCCTTCATTTCCATCGGCACCGATGAAGCCTACTACGTCCACCACGCCCCAGCATCCTTCGAGCTCAACATGCGTACCATCAT
>CAIQQN010000203.1 GCA_903873975.1 uncultured Anaerolineales bacterium | reverse complement strand
CTGAACACTTCTTCCGGCCCGCCGAGGATGTAATTCTGCCCGGAAGCGTGTTTGACCGTGTGAAGGAATTTGACGGCGTCTTTCAGGGTTTCCCGCTCAAGAATTCCACGTATGACGAACGATACCGGCAAGCTATCTCTCGAATGGGATAGCTGGCTCAGAGTGTTGACGGTTACGCCGACCGATCTATTGTTCATCCCGTTCAACGCGATCAGACCTGCGCAGGTGAAAACGAAAGATTCCAGATCAGAATCTTTACGCTTGATGCACAAGAGCGTTTGATAGCCGTCGTAGAAACCACCGATGTCCATATTCTGGGCTATCACCGCTGGACGATCCCCGCGCTTATCGATCCCCATGGAGGAGCAATGGCCGGCAGCGATGGATGGAGCGTTTGCCCATTCTTCGTCGGGAAATTGAAAGAACAGCATCGTAGTGAAATCAACGCCTGCACCCTCTGCAATCCCTTTTACCTCTTCGAGCAAATCCGGCGTCCACTTCCTGATAGCCGGAATGAAATCAGTCTCTTTGATAAACCTTAGGATGAATTCATCCGCATCTATTTTATACCCGGCTTCAATCTGCGTCTTCCATTTCCTGATGACTTCATTGATCTCTTTTTTGAGCATTCTCCCATGGATCACCCCGCGATCATAGGGAGAACCTTCGAGAACTACGACTTTAAGACCGCCCGGCGATGAGACACCTGACTTGGTTGCAGCATCGTTTGTGCTGTTTGTAGAGAGGAATGGAATCGTCATTTTGGTTTACAGTGTATGGGCATAACGGATTGGCCAGCAGCAGTGCTTCGACTTTGCTCAGCACAGGCGGCGGGACTGGCGAGACTCCTTTATCCTACCACGCCATTTCTGGAAATGCGCTGCAACGGGATGGTGCACGGCTTCCTGAGCATGATCGGGCTGATCAAGCGGGCCACGGGGTATTTCGAGCAAGTGGCGGGAGAAATCCGGAAGATGGCGGATTGAGTTTTCCCAAGAGTTTTGGATAAAACCTATCTCCTCGTTCCGACGCAGAGCATCGGAACGAGGAGAACCACTTACCTTCACTAGGGTACCGGGTCTTTTATAGCCCAGAGTGCAAGTTCGAGATTTGCTGGCACAAACTCTGGTTGGAAAACACCCTCAGCACGAGGGGGATAATATTGGAAACCAGCAGGACTAGAGGCAATTTGCCCATTACAATCAACAGTCGGTGTGCCGATATGTGTAGATTCGTCGATATTATCGATGACCGTCCAGTCTCGGACACCATCGACAATAAAACCATATTGTATCTTCTCACCGCGCAAAATGTTGTTGGTAACCGTACCGCCATAGATTGTGTTAACGTTCGAATTTGCATCCAGGCACAACCAAGTCCTGGGCCCCATCGGAACCGCAATCCGGATCACTGCACCAGCCGATTCGATGATGTTGTTTCGCACAACCGTACCGGTATAATTTCCACCATAAAGATCTGATGACACCATATGGATACCGCCCAGTAAAGTTCGCGTTTCAGCCCAGATAATATTACCCTCAATAATAGAACCCGTAGCTTCAAAAATGACGATGGCTCCATCAGTGGCATCCACAATCCGGTTGTTACGCACGATGCTGTTGGTGCAGGCCAGAGAGATCCCATCAGCCCAGGTTCCGTCCGGACTTCCGGCAGGGCCAATCTCATTATCTTCGACAAGCGCATCGCTACAAGGCTCGATGAGATGAAGTGTCGACCAACTGCGCGGCTCCATGATCCTGGAGGCTCGAATAACTTGCCCACTGGAATACCCGCCAGCGTAAACCAGGGCATCGCCATCTTTGTGACCCAGGTTGGGACGATTCCCGTCGATGATGACGCTGCCAAGCACAATATCGGAATAATCGCGCATGAGTACAGCAGTAGTAACTTCAGTTGATACGATGCGTAACACTGCACGGCGCTCATCTGTTGGAAAGCCTTCGGTGTAGATTTGCTGACGGTCTGCACTAATCAAAATCGAGCCGGTTAATTCAAAAACCGCTCCCTGGCATAAGACTGCCAAACTACCGGCCACACGCAAGCGGGCGTTGATATCATCCTGGTTTCCCGATGACAAACAAGGCAGTGAAGTGGCTGTTGGTTCAGGCGTCCTTGTGGGTACTGGTGTTGCAGAAACAGATGGCGTAACGGGTTGGATAGATGGTAGGGTACAACTTGTAAGGAAACTTAGCAAGACAATCCAAACAAAGATTTTTTCTTTCATCATTTCCTCCAATTCATGTCTCCAAGTAATGACTTGTACTCCCAACTTTCAAGCAGAGGCGGGTGCCCTTCGATGAGACGGCGGGTGTTATTCATCGTGGTACTCCCCAATCCAGCGACAGCAACTCGATCCCCAAGGCAGAGGCGGCGAGACTCCTTCATAATACCACGCCATTTCTGGAAATGCGCTGTAATGGGATGATACACGGCTTCCTCAGCATGATCGGGCTGATCAGGCGGGCCACGGGGTATTTCGAGCAGGCGGCGGGCAAGTTCAGGTCATGGGCGGCGGAGGCGCTGTTTCCACTTCCTTGCGCACCTTTGTCATCGATAATCCTTCGCGCACCATGAACCAGGCGCCCAGCAGCGTGATCGGCAGCCAGAGGGCGGCATGCAGTACCACGGTGTATGCCGTGGCGACGGTGCCGTTCACGCCGTAGGCCGTCAGAATGGAAATGCCCGCCGCCTCGAACGTCCCCACGTAGGCCGGCGCCGAGGGGATGGTGGTGACCAGATTGGCGATCCCGTTCATCAACATCAGGGCGAAGAAGGAGACGGTGAAAGGGAACCCTTGCATCAGGAACCAATACTTGCCGGTCTCCAGCAACCAGATCACGATCGAAGTGAGCAGGATCATCACGGCGTCGCGCGGGGAGCGCAGGCAGCTCAAGCCTTCGAGGAACCGATCAGCGAGCCCCTGCAGTTTCGGGCGAAAGCGGGAGGGGGTGAGATGGCGAACCGACCATTCCACCGCCCGGGAAGTGACGAGGGGGAACATTGCCGCCAGCAGAAATACAAGCAGCGCACCGAAGAACACCACCGTTCCAACAATCGCAACTTCCTGGATGTTCCCGACCGTATTGGAAGCGCCGGTGAGCCTGGCGAGTTCCGGCAAGTTGACGAAGATGAAAAGCATCATGACAACGGCGTCGAACATGCGCTCGATGAGCACGATGGCGAACGAGACGCTGATCGGAACGCCTGCCTTTTGCTTGATGACATAGGGCCGAAGCAGAAACTCGCCTGCGCGAGCCGGGTAAATGTTGTTGCCCATGTACCCGATACAGACCATCGGGAATAACGTCCGGACCGGCACCTTCTTGATGGGGCGCATCATATAGTGCAGCCGCCAGGATCTGACCCAAACCCCGATAAAATAGACACTGATGCCGGGGATCAACCACAGGTAGTTCGCACTGCGCAGCGAATCCCAGAGCTGTGGAAAATTCAGCCTGGGAAGCACGAGGAAAACTATACAAGCAATGCTGACCAGTATGCCGAGCCAGAACTGCCAGCGTTTCATAGCGCTCCTGTATCAGGTAATAAAAAGCAGACGAAAATTATCATGGGGAACTTTTGTACAGAGATGGCCCTACCATGATCCGGCAAGTAAAACCTGTAAATTAGCCGATCTTGCATTGTGTTTAGAAGAGTATAAGGCAATTACCAACCCGACACAATATGCAACATGTGGGTATTCAGGGCTTTCTCATCGTCAAGTTTCCAGTCCTGTCCCCGGCCCTTCCCCGAATCGGGGAAAAGAGAAATGTGCGAAAAAAGGGCTGCGGTAGGCGCTATGCGCCCCCGCAACCCTTTTTTCGCTTCTTTTCCATTGTTGCTCAGCACAAGAATTTCGACTTTGAGAAAGCCCTGCTTTTCGAAGAAACAGCTTGTCAATAAGAACAGCTTGTACTATACTAATAGTAATATAGTAGAAGTTACAGAATCAAGCCCATGGACAACCCAAAATCGACCATTGAATTCCGTTTGAACAGTCGATCCGCCATCCCTGCGTACATGCAAATCGTCCAACAAGTGCGACAGGCGCTGCGGCTTGGATTCCTGGTCATCGGCGATCAACTGCCGACCGTGCGGGAAGTCGTTTCAAAAATCGCCATCAATCCGAATACTGTTTTCAAGGCCTATCGAGAACTTGAAATGGAAGGGCTGGTCGAGAGCCGCCAGGGCCTGGGAACGTTTATTGTTCGCACGCTTGCGGATGACTCCATCAGCCATCATAATGCACTGCGCACAAAGCTGGTGGATTGGATCCAGGAATCCAGAGCGGCAGGTCTGGATGACGAAAGCATCGAAGCGCTTTATTATTCCGTTGTTCAGGAATTAGAACCAGAGACACACCATGACAGAAGCAATTGAAACCTTCGACCTGGGCAGGCAATACGGAAAGCAGTGGGCGCTGCAAGGGTGCACTTTTTCCCTGCCTCCTGGCAGGATCGCCGGCCTGGTCGGTCCAAATGGGGCCGGCAAGACCACCTTAATGCACATGCTGGTTGGCCTATTGACGCCAACCAGCGGTACAGCCATGATATTTGGACTCTCCCCCGACAAACAATTGGACCGCGTGCTGTCCAAAGTTGGTTTTGTCGGACAAGACCACCCACTTTATCGAACATTCACGGTCAATGAAATGCTGCGATTTGGAAAGGAACTCAATCCCCGTTGGGATGAATCGCTTGCGCTGCAACATATCAAAGAACTGGATATTCCATTGGATCGACCAACAGGGAAACTATCCGGAGGACAGCAGGCGCAAGTGGCGCTTTTATTGGCCCTGGCCAAGCATCCAGACTTATTGATCCTGGATGAACCACTCGCCAGCCTAGATCCACTGGCCCGGCACCAATTCATGCAAATCCTGATGGACTCGGCTGCACAGGATGGACAAACCGTCTTAATTTCGTCCCACCAGATCACAGACCTCGAGCGTATCTGCGATTCGCTGGTGTTGCTTTCACAATCCAGATTACTCCTGGCAGGCGATCTGGAGGACCTGCTCGAAGCGCACCGATGGATCACGTGCCCGCCCGAGGCTGTAGATCGATTGGCGAATCTTTTTCCTGTGGTGAAAGCCATCCAGACGAACCGATCCAGCCGGTTGCTGATCAGATTCGGTGCACAAATTGCGCCGAACGATACAGAGGGGATCATGGAAAACGTCACTCTCGAGGAATTGATCCTGGCTTACCTTTCACTCAGCAAACCTGAGTGCGAGCTATTAAGCATCGAGAATAGCTTTGAGGAGGTTCTGCCATGATCTGGGTCACCTGGCGCCAGCATCGTACAGAAGCGATCGTCGCCGGAACGCTCATGGCCCTGTCGGCCTTATTTCTCCTGGTTACCGGCATGGAGTTGAGAAGAATATTCCTTCAAGATGGAAGAAATGGCGTTGAATATTTTGCGGCAACATTTCCGTTCATAGCGATCCACATTCTGCCGTTCCTGTTGGGCGTGTTCGTGGGTGCACCGCTGGTTTCACAGGAGTTGGAAAGGGGAACTTACCGGTTAGCCTGGACCCAGGGAATACCTCGCGAACAGTGGTTCAAGTCAAAGTTGAACCTCGTGGGAGGGGCTACACTTGTAGCAGCCCTGATTCTTGCGGGAGTAATGAACTGGTGGAACCAGCCTGTCAATGAAACAATCGGTCCCTGGGCAACTTTCGACGCAAATGGCATTGTGCTCATTTCCTATGGTTTGTTTGGGCTTACACTGGGAATTGCCCTGGGAACAATCCTGGGCAAACCTGTTGGCGCGATGGCACTTTTTGTGCCCATCTTCCCGATGGTCAGGTTATTCTTTTTTTGGCTGCGCCAATATTACCTGCCGCCGATGTCCGTGCTCTGGAATTACACAGGGGAGAATCCGATCGATCAGCTAGGGAAAATATGGATCCTGAAACAGAATTTCATTGACCAATTCGGAAAACCGATCACTTCCGACCTGGTCTTCAAAGCCTGCCGTCCAAGCTCAATCCTGGCATATGCGTTAAACCCCGATCTATTCTCCTGTTTTCGAGAAAATGGGTTTTCGATCCTGGTGAGTTATCAGCCGGTTGAGCGGTTCTGGCTGTTTCAAGGTGTGGAGAGCCTGGCTTTTTTGGCCCTGGCTGCCAGCCTGGTTGGTTTGACGGTTTGGTGGTTGAAAAAGAAGATCAGCTGAAACAGATGTGTAGTTACAAGAACCACAAAAATGCCGGTCAGGGGATCTCGACTCGTTCCACATCCATGACAATATCCGGCATGTCCCAGCCCTTCCAATCCATCAGTTGGATGAAGGCCCGGCGATAGAGCAGGGAGACATTGATGGTCACGCTCCCTCCCGCGGGGGCAGTGAAGGTACAGGTGCTGGTATCAGACCCTAAAGCCGGGAGGCGGTTGTCGCTGACGACCCGCGTCGGGTTCCAGTAGGCGCCGGTGGGGGAGACTCCGGTCCACAATTCCTCCAGGATTCTGGCATAGGCTTTTCCGGGCAGACCGGCATAATATCCCTGCGCCGGGTTACCAACACCCGCCCAATCGGGCAGCCGCGGGCCATCAACCTGAACGAGCGGCCCGCCGTCCGGGCCAGCGGCCTGCACCAGCAGGAGCACCTGCCTCAGCGGCGAGTCGGTGGGGACATCGTGGCCGGTCCGGTCGTTGAGGATGGTCACCTCGACTGTGATTTGATCCCCCTGGCGGCTGGCATTCACCGTCATTGTGACCGCATTCTGAAGCAGTTCGGTGCTGGATGCACCGGGCATGAGATGACTGAAGATGGTCTGCGGGTCACGCAGCGTGCCGCCCTGGTCGGGACGGGCGAACGAGGTTGCATTGCCATGCGGCATGTGGCAGTCCTGGCATGTTTTCCCGATCCCTGCCGCGCTGTAGGGGCTTGCCAGCCATTCCCCAAAGGAGTTGTAAACCTGTGTATCCCAGAACACGCCGTAATGACAGGGGGCGCAAAACTGGCCCTGGCGCTGGATCGGGGAATAGGTGTCCTCCCCGGGGAACACGTCGTCGAACGGGCCGGCAAAGAACTGGGCTCCCTCCAGCGGACGGCGGAACTCGAACGAGAGCACCCCCGGCATGTTGGAGGCGGGCAGCCCGGTGGCCGCATCGAGGCGCACGTCCCAGACCTTGTGGCAGAAATCGCAGGGGATGCCCTCGGCGGCAACGCCGCTGACCTGCGCTGGGTCAACATCGTAGGGAGTATCGATCGCAGCCACCGGAACGTGGCAGGCGGCGCAGTTGCCGGCCGTATCGGGGAAATCCAGTTTGTAGCCGGGGCCGAAGTAGGGCTGGGTCAGGTCGGGAGGCAGGGGGAAACGGCCATAATCCCGGCTGAGGGCGTACTGCGTGAGCGGACTTCGATTGCCATTAACGTCACTGCCGGTGTACATTGTCATGAAGCGCGGGTTGACGGTGGACTGCGCGTGGGCGTCCAGCAGCCACTCGTCAACCGGCAGGAGGAACGCCAGGCCGGTGGCGGCTGCGCTATGGCACTGGGCGCAGCCCTGATTCTCCCCCTGGCCTTCGTGGTAGATGGAAGGCTGCCAGGCGTAATCAGGGTTGTCCGCTTCTGTAATGAGACGAAGCAAAATCTCCACATTGGCCGCGCCGGGGAGTACCCCGGCGACGCCGTTGATGGCATAGCCGGAGACCCAGGCGCTGATCGAAACCGACTCACCGGTGGCCAGCCCGGACAGGGTAAAATGTCCGGTAGAATCAGTCGTCCTCGCATTACCTGTCGTTCGAATGCGCACCGTTGCGCCGGCGAGAGGCACCCCGTCAGGGTCGCTGAGTACCACGCCGCTCACGCTCAGGCCTTCCGGTGCGGCCGTCGGGGAGAGGGGGCTGGGTGAAGGTGTAAGAGACGGGACAGGGAAGGAGGTCGGGGATGGCGTTAGGGCAGCCGGCCCGCAGGAAGCCAGGAGGAGCAAGACCAGTCCGGCGAGGATCAGGTGAACTGGCCGGATGATTTTCATATCACCTGATCCTTCAACTGCGCCGCGCCTGCCAAAGGACCAGCAGCAGGCCAAGCAGAGGCAGAATCAGTGCGCTACCTCCGCACAGCCCGCCGGGTGACTGGACCGGGGTAGCGGTGGGGAGGACTGCCGTCGGAACAGAAGTTGGGGGCGGTATCAGGGTCGGGGGCGGGGTGGGGGTCGGGCGCGGGGCGGTTTGAGGCACCTGACCGTTCAGATCGAAGCGAAAAATGCCCATTCCTTCGCTGGCGGCGTACAGGTGCAGCCCGTCCGATGAAATCGCCAGGGCATTTACGGCGCGGCTCTCCAGCCCGTTTGTGATCCCCTGCCAGCGCCCGCCACCATCGGTGGAGCGGTAGACGCCGCTTTGCAGGTCAGCCAGGTACATTTCAGCGGGATCAGCAGGATCGAAGACAATATCCGCCACACTGGCTTCGGGGTTGAGACCATTGGAGGAACGGTTCCAGGTGAGGCTACCATCGGCGCTCTTGAAGACCGCACCACGGTCCAGCCCGACGAAGAGGATGCCGGGGTCATCCGGGCGGATGGCAACCGAAAGGATGGCCCTCGAAGCAGAGAGTCCCCCGCCGACCTGGGTCCAGCTCTGGCCGCCGTCGATGCTTTTCACCAATCCGTGGTTAATAGTGGCGGCAAAGACGGTGTGCGGGTCCAGCGGGTCAACGGCCAGGCTCGTCACGTGGGCATCCTGGGTCAGTGTGTCGTTGGCCGGCCTCCATGCCCGGCCGCCGTTGTGGGAAACGTAGATACCGCTGCCGGGCACTGCGGGGTCAAACGTACCGGCAGAGTAGAATCCGGCCGAGCCGGCGTAAACCGTCTGCGGGTCTGAAGGGGCAAAGGCAATGGCGCGCCAGCCTCGCCGTGCAGCGGGCATCGGAGCGACGATCGTCCAGGAGTACCCGCCGTTCCGGCTCTCCAGAAGACCGTTCCAATTGGTGGCAGCCAGGATGTGCTGCGGGTCGCGCGGGTCGAGGACGACGACGTTCCATTCCATCGAGACGACTGGCTCGTAGTTCAAGCCGTCCCACTGATCCCCGCCGTTGTAGCTGACGAAAGCCCCGCTGCGCGCGGCAGTAAAGATGCGTCCCGGCTGGGAGGAATCGACAGCCAGGTCGCGTGCCTGTGCCCCGGTGTAACCGTGGCTGGCGTCGACCCAGGTGCGGCCGCCATCTTCGGAGAGGAAGTTCCCCCCACCATACTCGTTGGCAAAGAGGCGGTCGGGGTTGCGCGGATCGACCTGGAAATCGACCGGGAAACCGGCGCGCACACCCGGCGGCCCCCAGTAGCCTCCACCGCTGACCTTTGCCCAGGTATGGCCCCCATCCTCGCTGCGGTAGACGGCGAGATCGTTGGCGGCATACGCAATGCTAGGATCGGAGGTGGAGATCTCGACCGTTTCGAATATGCTATCGCTGTCGCCGCTCAGGACGCGCCCCCAGGAGGCGCCGCCATCTGTGGTCAGGTAGACGCCGCCGTTGGCATTGTACTGAATGTTGCCCGCCGCGGCGAGCAACACCTCCGGGTTCGTCGGGTGCATGAAGAGCGAGGTGACATACAGGTTGCCCAGCCCGGTATTGACCGCGGTCCAGGTCTGGCCACCATCGGTGGATTTGAGAATGCCTTCCCCGCCGGGCGTCCCGGCGGCGGGGTCGGAGTTGGCGGCCTCGCGGTCAAAGAAACCGGTGGAAATGTAGAGGGTGTTCGTGTCCTGCGGATTGATCCAGATGTAACGCGCCAGGTTTTTTCCACGCCAGACAGCCTGCCAGTACTGGCCGCCATCTGTCGTCTTGTAGATCACGCCGGCGGTCATGTCGAACTCGCGGCCGGGGTGCAACTGGTGGTCACTGCTCCAGACCCACGAAGAGAGTTCCGCGGCGGCGTAGACCACATTTGAATCCGTCGGGTCGACGGCAAAGCCGCGGAAGGTGATGCCATCCGACTCAACAATACCGGTGACCCGTTTCTGCCAGGTCTGACCGCCATCGGTGGAGTTGAAGATCCCGCGCTGGAACTGGGTGCCGACCCAGATGGTTTCGGGATCGTTCGGGTCGATGGTCAACGAAAAGACGGGAATGGCATCGCCGGAAGGGCCGGTACGGGTGGTGATGCCCGCATTGGATGGGAACCAGTTCGCCCCGCCGTCCGTGCTGATGAACACGCCGGCCCAGGCGTCGGTCACGTACAACCTGTCCGGATCCCCCGGCCGCATGCGGACGTCGTAGCCGAGCCCGCCCAGGGGGCCGCCGAGCCGTTGCCAGGTCAGGCTGGCGGGTGCAATCCGGGTGGCCGTGGCGGTCGCGGCGGATGCAGCCTGGGTGGCCGTGGTGGTGGCTGCCGCGCCGGTCCCGGTTTCCACGCGGATGTCGTCCACGTAAGCCTGCGAGTCGTCCAGCGTCTCGAAGGCAAGCGCACCACTTTGCAGCGGCTGCGGGTCGGTGTAAGACCATGCCCGGGTTCCATCCACCAGGAAGTCGATACGGCTGCCCTGGAGGACGACCTCCACCTGGTACCAGCGGTCCAAGCTATGGGCTTCACCACCCCCGGCCAGGTTGTTGTGGAATTCGTCAGGGAAGTACTGCTTGTTCAGGTCCGATCCATTGGCGTCGAAGCCGATAAAATAGCGGCTGGCGTCGCTCAGGCGGACGACCAGGTGGATCCTGCCTTGCAGGAGTTTGACCCGAAATGACAGGCGCAGGTTGCCGTCGAAGGACTGGTCGAGGCGCGCCCAGAAGTGTCCCTGCCCGGCGAGGACATGATTGCCGCCGTCCAAGACCACGCTCCAGCCGGGGTCCAACTGCCAGCCCTGGGCAGGCCCAGCCTCGAAATCCTCCTGGTAGATTGTGCCCTGAAAGCCCGGTGCGGCCCGATCAACCTGATCCGGGAATGCAACGAACGCCAGCAGGAAAAATATTGCCAGAATCTTACTACACGGTTTCGAAAGGCGATGAGTACGCATACGAAATTACTCCTTTCCCGACCGAAGGGCTACCCGATCAGGCAGCCAATACCATACTTTTAATTGCGGGCAACAATACCTGTATATATAATATCTCGCAAAAGGTCCCAATTCAAGCGGGACCTTACGATTGATTTAGGTATCCAAATTCCTGACGGCCTTCCCTACGGGACGCTTCCCCTAACGGGGACAACGTCGCAACGGCGTGGGTCTGGATGAACCGCTTGCGCGGGTCCAGCACGTCACCCATCAGCAGGTCGAAGGTGCGGTCCCCGCCAAAACCAGCCCCGCACGACCGGTTTACGAGCGGCTTGAGGATGATCCCCGACCCTTCGCCTTCAATGCAGGACCTATATGTTCTTTCCGGCTTTCTTCAAACGCTGTCGATATTCCTGCAGGGGGTAAGGATTCACATCAGCCGAGCCGGAGATGCTTTTATGGTGACGATACATGAATGGTCGATCCAAATCGCGAATGAGTCGATCCAGGTAAATGTAGATGAGTGGGAGGAGAGTGATCAGGAAATACTCGGATACGACGGTATTATAGTTGGCTGCCAGAAGCAAGAGCAGGGTGCTGGCGACCAGCAGGTCAAGCAAGGCGTACCCGACCTGAACAAATGAAGTGCGCTCAATGACATCCGCGCGCGTAATCGAGCGGCGCAAGGTGTGGACCTCGCCCAGGCAACGAATCGTGTAACTAACTCCTGCAGCCGCGTGCATTCGAATTACTACATCCCTGAAGTCGTTCAGCGCAGCGTAACATTTCCCCACACCGACCTGCCGCATAAACCAATCATCGATCGTGGCAACCAGGTGGTGAAACTTTGGTTCAAAATCGCTGACATCTGACTCCTTGTTCAGTGCGATGACCACCTCGACAGTATCGCCAATCGTCTCGAGGCTGGTGGCGATCTCGCCAGGAATTTTCTCGCCTTCCTTAAAGTCGGTCAGGACGCCGGCCAGCATGAAGCCGATAATCAGTGATACCACTGTAAGAAATGGAGACACCTCGCTGAACCCGATCACCCCTTTTATGTGCAGGACGTAATCGCGCACTAAAGCGAGGCCGACCATCAATGCTACAAAGGGTAAAGTTGTAACCATTAATTTCCACTTGATCATTTTCTCCTCCAATTGACTCAATAAAGTCTTTGTGGTTGATAAACACTGGAAGCCGGGAAGGGATACAAAAACTGGAGAGGCAAATCCAGTGTGATGAGTCGCTGTTTTCTTGTCTCGATTATACTTTCCTGCCGGCCTTTCCTCCGGGACGCTTCCCCTAACGGGGACAACGTCGCAGTGGCGTGGGTCTGCTTAAGGCTCCCTCCCGCCTACCTCTCCGCTGCGCTTCGGGTACAAGTGTCCCCCATTTTCACCCCGCAAGAACACGGGGTAAGCGTACAGAAAATGGGGGAGGAGAAAATGGTTGGATGTCAGGTGGCTTTTTCGATGTAGTTGTGGCGATACCAAAGCAGGAAATCGCCGGGCGTGCCCAGCGGAAAGGGCAGGGCTGCACGCAGGCTTTTGTTATCCAGGAAATGCTGGCGGTCGAGCGTGACAAAGAAATCCGCCCCGGACTCCCAGGCGTCAGCCAGCACACGCCCATCGCCGGGGTGACCGGTTATCGACCGAGCCGCTTCGTAGCGGGTCCCCGGAGCGGTCACTGCCAAAACAAGCCCAACCCGGTCCAACAGCACGGCCAGTTTCCCGAGCAGATCCGGCGCTTTGCGGCGCAAGTTGTTTTCGATTTCAGACAGCACTTGCGGGCTGACAATAAGCGTTATCAAACCCGCCTCGGCCAGTTTCAAGATCTGGCGTGCCCCGCCCGAGTCGGACCACAACCCTGCAAACAGGGCGCTGGTATCGAGGAACACCTTAGGCCGGCCGGCCATACTTCTCGCGTTCCTCACGCAGGGCAGTCAACATGCTCTCAAGCGACTCGCCGCGTTCGGCAAGGGCGGAGCCAATCTCATCCGCCATGCGGTCCACCTCCGACCGGCGCGGGCTGATGACAAACGCCCCGCCCAGGTCGATGACGGTCACCACATCGCCGGATTTGAGCTTATAACTATCGCGCAGCGATTTAGGCAGGGTGAGCACCCCGCGCTGTGAAATTTGGGCAGTCAATGTTTTACCCATAGGATACTCCTGTTCGTATCTTCTCACCGGTAGGGGAGGATGGGGGGTGTGGGGGGGGGGCGCGCCCCCCCCCCCCCCCCCCCCCCCG
>CAIQQN010000202.1 GCA_903873975.1 uncultured Anaerolineales bacterium | reverse complement strand
GGCCTGCTCGAGCAGGAGCCGCAGCTCGACGAGGGCAAGACCGTCATTGAGGTCGTGCGCGAAGCCGTCCAGCCCATCGTGGACATGCTGGCCCGCTACGACGAAGTCAACGCCTCCTTCTCCGCCCCAGACGCCGACTTCGACGCCCTGATCGCCGAACAGGCCAAACTGCAGGAAGCGCTCGACAAGCACGATGCCTGGAACCTCGATTCGCACCTGGAACTGGCGATGGACGCGCTGCGCTGTCCGCCCGCCGAGACGCCGGTCAGGGTGCTCTCCGGCGGGGAACGCCGGCGCGTCGCGCTGACCCGTTTGCTGCTGACCGAACCCGACATTCTTCTGCTCGACGAGCCCACCAACCACCTCGACGCCGAGTCCGTGGCCTGGCTGGAGCATCACCTGCGCGACTACAAGGGGACGGTCATCGCCGTCACCCACGACCGCTACTTCCTCGACAACGTGGCGGGCTGGATCCTGGAACTCGATCGCGGCTTCGGCATCCCCTGGAAGGGCAACTACTCTTCCTGGCTGGAGCAGAAGACGGAGGTCCTGCGCCAGGAGGAAAAAACCGAGTCCAGGCGCCAGAAGACCCTCGAACGCGAACTGGAGTGGGTGCGCATGTCCCCCAAGGCGCGCCAGGCCAAGGGTCAGGCCCGCCTGACGGCTTACGAAAAACTCCTCTCGCAGGAAGTTGAAAAGTACCGCGGCGAGCAGGAGATCTACATCCCGCCCGGCCCGCGCCTGGGGGATGTCGTCATCGAACTGGAGGACGTCACCAAAGGCTACGGCGACCGGCTCCTGCTGAAGGGGTTCAGCGCCAAGCTCCCGCCCGGTTCCATCGTCGGCATCATCGGACCGAACGGGGCGGGCAAGACCACCCTGCTGAGACTGATCACCGGGAAGGAACAGCCCGATGGCGGTTCCATCCGGATTGGCGAGACGGTCAAATGGGCTTACGCCGACCAGGCCCGCACACTCGACCCGCAGAAGACGGTCTGGGAGGAGATCACCGGCGGGGCCGAGACGCTCACGCTGGGCGCCCGCACCCTGAATTCGCGCGCCTACGTCTCCTCGTTCAACTTCATGGGCACCGACCAGCAGAAGAAGGTGGGTACTCTCTCTGGTGGCGAAAGGAACCGCGTCCATCTGGCAAAGACCCTCACCGAGGGCGCCAACGTGCTCCTGCTCGACGAACCCACCAATGACCTGGATGTCAACACCCTGCGAGCGCTGGAGGAGGCACTGGAGAACTTCGCCGGGTGCGCGGTGGTGGTCAGCCACGACCGCTGGTTCCTGGATCGCATCTGCACTCACATCCTGGCCTTCGAAGGCGACAGCCAGGCCCGCCTGTTCCTGGGAAACTGGAGCGATTACGAAGCCCACATGCTCGAGACTTTTGGCAAAGACCTCCAGCCGCACCGGGTGAAATACCGTACCCTGAAACGGTAAAGCAGGCCGCCCTTCCCTTCGAATGTGCCATCTTCAGAAATACAAAACGACCCGGGTCCTCGGGCCGGGTCATTTCGGAGGAGAAGAGAATGCAATGATCGCAAATTTCTTCAAACCATAGGATAGCACCTGGACATTAACAACTCATGACTAAATTGTCTGAACTTATGGAGGTTTTCCCACAACTTCGAGGCCTTGGCAGAACCAAAAAGACCGGTAAAGGGGTCCATATCAGTTTGGGGGCAGCGGAGTCCGACGACTCCCGTCGTCGGTGTTAAATGCCTGAAAGATGCCGAAACCTGGAGATTTCGGACTCCGGACAAACGAACTTCTAAAATTTTCCCCGGAATTGACATGCCCCCCGGTAAAGAACAAGTTTCCAATTTTTGGCAAGAAGCAGTATACTGACTTTGTAAGTATATATCAATTATCATCCCACCAGGAGGACAAAAAGCCCCCGCTAGGCGAGGGGGGCATTTGATGGCGGGTCTACCATTTCCCACATTGAATCTAATCACGGAATGGAATTCAGCCTTGTTAGTTCATCAGTGGCTTGTTGGATATATTGATTGATCTTCTGGAGATTGGCTTTTGCAAGTTCAAGATAGGACACGTCCAGATTATCAACTGCCATAGTGTAATTATTTATCATCTTGATAGTTTCGGAGCCGACCATGTTCAATAATTGATCGAGATTTTGGTAGCGCGGAGTTGCGTTGGGAATATTTTGCAAGTCTTCAGAAGCAATCGTTAATTCCGCCAAGGCACTTCCCATATCCAGTTTCCAGTCCATATCTTGCAATAAATATGGATTCTCTGCCATTCTTTGATTTTGAACTCCAAACTTGTTGTAGGCTACTTGATAGGCATCCATCCTCTTGAGCATCTCGGAATAATAAGGATCAAGAGTTGGCGAGGGCGTAATGATCAGTTGGCTTAAATAGGTTTGTGTAGTCGATGCAGAATCCAAAGTAGCCCGTACTTCTGTCAGCGCCAGCGACTGGACGGTTTGAGCAGCAGGAGGAACGGGTGTTTCGGTCGCATAAATCAAAGTTTCGGAAGGGGATTCTTGTGCATGAGTTTGTGAGAATGTCAGCGTAGAACCTGCTCGGGATAAAGTCGGCGCCGGGGAGGACCCCGTTCCATTATTAGAGCGTTGAAGATTCGCACATATAAAAAGGATAATACAAACAAGTACCAGAATGATAACCGGCGCAGGGTTTGATTTGCGTAAGACATGCCCACAGTACCGGCAAACTTTGGCGCCATCCTGTATCTGTTCAGCGCAGTAAGGGCATTTTTTCATCCTGTCACCTCGTTCGATTTGTAAAATTATTATAGCGCATTTAGCGCGCCTGGGAGATACCCCAAAAAACCCCCCGCCTGGTAAGGGCGGGGGGCTGTTATCGCTGGGTTACCGCTGCCCAAATCGCAAAACGGATCATTTTATAGCCTTTATTGTGACAGCAGGTCTTGATTGTGTTTGATTTGGGTTTGCTTCTTCTCAATCTGGGCGTCCAGGCTTCTCAACTTTAGGGCAACCGTGCTCTCCCAGACTTTTTTATCCATTGGGTATAAATAAAAGATTTTCACAGCGCCATAAGCAAGGGCAATGAAACTGAATAAAGGCCATCCAATAGCAACTTTACCGGAAGCAAGAAGAACCACCATGCTCACCAGGAAAATCGCTCCGCCTAATATCATGCAGAACCAGGGCCACGCGTTCAGCGCCGGTTCTGGGTTGGCCGCGGAAAACCTATCTCGTCCTCCCTGAAGTTCGGCGATCTCACGCGGGAGTCGAACAAGTGCCAGTTCCGCGGCGGTACGATCTACCCCGCTCTGTATTTTCCCGATGGCGCCAATCACCGGGGCGAGGGAGACAATCCCGCCGCCGCGCCGGATGATATGCTCCTGGCCACAGTGGGAGCAGGCGAAGCGCTCAAGGTCTTTCGTGATCTCTAACTTTGCTCCACAAGTTGGGCAGGACAACGTGATGAAATCTTCCATAGTGATTTTAGGCAAAGTAAAGCAGAGGCGTAAGTACCAAAACCGCCAACGTCGCATATAGCGGTATCAGTCGAGGCCGGTAATGTCGAGGCGTCGGCAAAACATGGCGCTTAATGGGCAACAGTAGAAAACAAGAATATTCCGGGGCGGCACATTTCATCATGTCCAGAACCGGACATGAGTACAGTTTTGGGGGCTGGATTTCGTGATCGCCAAGACGCCCAACGGTGTGAGAGGGTTGGAAAGTTGCATCCACAAGACCGGAATATTTATTATGCCGACATAAAAAAAAGAGGGCATCCTGTCGCCTCGTTCGATTTGTAAAATTATTATAGCGCATTTAGCGCGCTTGGGTGATACCCAAAATAAAAGAGAGTGCCCAACATTGTAGGTCAACCGCGCCGTTTCACCACAAAGCACACAGAGAGCACAGAGATTTAGCCTCGGTTTTGCTCTGTGAACTCTGTGCTCTCCTTGGTGACAAATCTTGACCCACGTACTTGGGCACTCCCAAATAAAATCCACACCCATAATGGGTGACTGTAACATAAACGGTGGGTTTTGAGAAATGACGAACTTCTTGTAAGATAGTGATTGATGAGACCGCTATCGCAAGGAGTTCGTCATGTCGATTGTTGTCCTGAAACTGCCGAATGTCAAGAGGAGCACGGAAGAACGGCCGAAAGAATGCCCATATTGCGCAGGGGAGACCTTCCAACGCTGGGGGCAAGAGAAGAAGCCAGTGAAAGATATGCGTTGTCGGAAAGTGCGGGTGTATCGCTATCGCTGCTGCCGGTGTGGGAGGACATTTCGGCATTATCCGGATGGCACGACGAGGGCGGATCAGACGGAAAGACTTCGGATGTTTGCCGTCATCTGCTGGAGAATGGGATTGAGCTATCGAGGGGTGAGCATCATTTTGAACGGCTGTAACACCATGATGTGTCCGATGACGGTGTGGCGGGATGCCCAGGAGCAGGAGCAGAAACTCAGGCGGCAGAACGAGTGGAAGCCGGTGAGAGTGTTGGGGTTGGATGGAGCCTATGTGCTGGGGTGGGGCGAAAAGCGCCCGGTGCTGGTGGCGGTAGATCTGGGAGAAGGACAGCCGGTGGCAGTCGGGTATGTGAACGAACACAATCCGCAGGCAGTCCAACGCTGGCTGGAGCCATTGGTACAGAGAATGGGAATAAGTGTCATCGTGACGGATGATCTGGCGGTGTACAAGGTGGTGGCCAAAAGACTGAACCTGGAGCTCCAGATCTGCCAGTTCCATGTCCGGCGTTGGGTGGGAAGAACACTGAAAGAACTACAAAACAAGTTATCCAAAGAATGGCTGTGGGTGGTAGAGGAGATCAATAAACTGATGGAAGAACTACCTCCGGATGGCGACAAGCGCTTGTATGCGTTGTGGAAACAAGTCAAGGTTTCCAGGGGGAAACGGAACGACCAACAAACTCCTGACTACCAACTGCGTGACTTGCTCATACGGTTGAGTGAAAATTGGCCGAACTTCTGCACTTTCTATAATGATCCAGCCATTCCCTGGACCAATAATGGTACAGAACAAGTCATTGGACGCATGAAAATGCGCGCTCGGACGGTGCGTGGCTACAAAACCTGGCCAGGGATGCAGACTGGCTTGATGCTGGCAGGCACCAAATCCGGTTGAAGTTGAGCTCCTCAGGGAAGGTCGTTTGTCCGACCAATTTCTCAAACTCGCCCACCACTGATGGTACAAACACTTTTAGATGAACCTCTTGCAATCAGGATACGAATCTGTCATAATGACTGCAGACTTTCATATCTTTAAAGCGTTTATTGCATCCACGCTCATGGGGATACAAGCGCGACAGCAAGAATGAACCAGGCAAACCTCCTGACCCAAAGAAAGGGAGAAGAAAAAATGAATAAGCGTCTCTATCTTCCTCTATCGCTCTTACTTGCTTTATTGGCTATTCTCCTCACCACTTGTGCCCCGACAACTTCAACACCCCGCACATCTTCCACGTCTATTAACATGCTCCCCGCCATCCCCGTGGCCAAAACGGATGGAACCGGGACGGTCCAAGAGTCAAGTGGAACGTTCCTGATCGACACCACCACGATCGACAGGGCTGCGCTGTCGTCGGCGAGCCTCGCCTCCCCTCCCCTCACCGTCTATTCGGATCAGATCGTCATCACCGGCACTGTCTATTACTGGACGCTGGAAGATATTTCCACCTCTGAAAGATGCACAAAGGATGACGATTTCAAGGCTTTCGAGGGCGGGAAATATCTGCCATTGAAGAACACTTATATTGAATCCGAGTACGACACGATCACCACCGACCCCAATACATATACCTCCAGTATCGGGTCCTACTATCTAAAAAAATCCGGGTTGGAAGAAGGCAGCTACGATGTGGACCTGGAGGTGCGCGCCAAGACGATCATGAATTCCCGCTGGACCCTGTTCGGAACCTCGGATACGGTCGTTACAATTTTCACTACCGAATTGGATGCCTATGCCGTGAACGCTCAAACTGTTCCATATTCCATTCATACCGGGAACTCGCAGACCGTGGATATCTATATCGGCGGGCCGAAGAACAACCTCATTGATCATAGTGATGGTGGCCTGAACACGCTCACCTCCTACTGGCTGACGCAGGACCTTTCCAATTACTATCATGATGTGATCCGGCTGAGGCCGAACCCACGTGACTTCCCCTGGGATACCTACCTGCTGTATCCGCAGCTAAAGAGCATTTATAAGACCGTCAGCCTGCCCACCAAGGGGCATGTTGAATTGGAGAGTTATTATAAACTTTTCCCCAGCCAGTTCGTGGAGCAGAATGGATATTGCGACATCAGCAAGATCAGGAGGAACTGGAAGATGCTGGAGGCCACTGCCCGGCATGAATATTCCCACCAGATCATGGATATGGTCTATGTCAATATGCCGGCTGATGATACCGGCGATCATGCCCCCAATGTATGCACCAACCCGGAAATTGCCTGGACGGAGGGGTGGGCTGAATTCCTGCCAGCCGTCATTAAGAACTGGCCGACAACGGAAGGCGTGTGGGGCAACGGAAACCTGGAGTTCAATTACAACCCTTACATGGGTGTGATCCCTGAACGCATGATCATCGACGAACCTTTCGATCCATCATAGCAACCGAATAAAGGCCTAGGGGGGATCATGTGGCATTACCTGGTCAGGGAATCGTGCGATACGCCTGAAAATGGAGAGGGAGAAGTGGCGGCAGTGCTCTGGGATATTTACGACCCCGCGGGCTGGGAATATCTGTCCGAGGAATACCAGCCTACGGCGCAGGCGGCCGGCACAACCACTACTCCGCCGGCCAATTGGAAAAGGCCCCTGCGCTGGTATGACCGGCTGGCAGACAGCAACCTGGACGATATCTGGCATATATTCAACCATTGGCCCGAAAACCTGGTGGGCGACCATACCAGCAATAATGGCAGCTTCTGGGAGATGTGGCTGTATCAATATGATAACGACCCGGCCAGGATCCACGGTTTGAAAGCGATCCTGTTCAACCGCGGCATCGACCCCTCCCCCAAGCCGGAGCACGCGCCATCCATCGTCTCAATGACCATTGACCAGGCCAGCCGCAAGATCAACCTGACGATCAGCGAAGAGGACACGGAAGACCGGGATTTCCTGTATTTCAATGTCGGGTACATGAAGCAGGATTACGACAGCGAGTTCAGCTATTACTACGCTGAAGACAGGCTCGTCAGCGAGCTGGGCGGGCGCTGGCAGAACGGGCAGATCACCGTCAGCATCGATATCCCGCGCGGCATGCTGGGGCGGGTCACCGGGGTGCTGGTGCACGACAGCATGCTGGTGGCTTACAAGAGCGTGACCATCAACCCGCCGGAACAATCCTTCAACCTGTACTGCGCCAGCCGGCAAACTGTCAATTTTGCCACGGCGGTGGCCATCCAGGGGAACTATGCCTATGTGACCGACATGGAAACCGGGTTGTATATCTACGACCTCTCCGATCCCCTGCAGCCTGCCCAGGTGGGGCTGCTGCGGTCGGATAGGAACTCGGCCGAGACGCCCTGGGGGGGAGCGATGGACGTTGCTGTAGACGGCACGCATGCCTATATTGCAGCCTACTCCGGCGCGCTGGTGGTCGTGGATGTAAGCAACCCTGCCAGCCCGGTGCTGAAGGGTTATGTCCCCATAGAGGGCGATCCAGAGGCGATTGCACTGAGTGGAAACAAGGCTTATGTAGTAATGAGCACAGGTGGACTGACAATTTTCAACATTCAATACCCCAACTCACCGGTCGAAGGACGAACTTTTGGAACCCGTAGTGCCTTTGATATTGCCATCAGTGGCAACCGTGCTTTTGTGGCCGTGGATGGTGGTGTTCAAATATTTTCATTAGGCGTGTTCCCCGGTTATTACGGTACCATCAGTATCCCCGGCGATGCAGTCACCGGAGTGACCCTGGGCGAAAATGGCATAGTGTACCTGGCCACACGAAACGGTACCATACAGGTATTCGATATTTCCACCTGGCAGCCAGGCATCGCCAATCTGTTGCCTTTTTTGATGGAGATGGTTGATCCTGAGATAGTTTTCCCGGTCAAGATCGACGAAGTTGCTGTGGGTGGCCAGCCAGGACGGATCATGCTTTCGGGGACAGCCATCTACGGCGCGGGCGGCGTTTACGATGTCAGCAGTCCTGAACTGGTCTACAAGATGGCAACAGTGTTGGGGGATGAGATCGCGTTGAAAGGCGATGTGATCTATGCGGCAGACGAGTCCAACGGGTTCCTGGCCTATTCCCGCACCAAACCGTCCGGGGGAGGAGATGCCTGCGGGCTGGGCGGCGGGGAAGGCACGGAGAACGGGTACCTGGAAGCGGCTGGCACCTGGCAGGGACATGTCAGCGACATGGCATTCGCGAACGATGCCGGCTTCCTGGCTGCCGGGGATAAAGGCTTGATCGTTGTATCGGTGAAGGATCCGAAGAGCATCCAGCAAGTAGCCATTTATGACGAACCAGTCGGGCTGAATGCCATGGGCGTGGAGGTGGACGCCACCGGTACCATGGTGTTCCTGCCTTCGATGGCAGGCGACCTCCAGATCCTGGACATCACCAAACCGGAAGTCCCCAGGAAGCTGGGCACGGTGGCGTGGAACAAGCACGATAATACTGTCGGCGCCTGGCAGGAGATCACCACGCAGTATGGGTTTGTCTTCGTCTGCGCCGGAACGGGCGGTGTTCGGGCAATGGATGTACGTGATCCCGTCAACCCGTCATGGAAAGGCACCTTCACCAATGCGATCACCGATTGCAACGATATTGCCGTCTCACTGCCAGACGTCTATGGGTTGAGCTTCACCAGCGGCCTGCATGTCTTTGAGATGATCGGCCCTTCACTGCACACCACGCCGCAGTTTAACGAACTGACCGGTTGGTCCCTGCCGCAGGGCTTCTCCGGCACCAATTATTCATCATTGTACCTGGATGAAAGCCGCAAACTATTGTATGTCTCCTCCCTGTGGAATGGTGTGACCATCCTCGATATTTCCAATTCCTCCCAACCCCCTGTAGTCCTTGGATCGATCGATCCGGGCAGTGCATATGGCATGGCTGGCAACGGAAACCTGCTCTATGTTGGAGATGACCAAGTTGTGCATGTGATTGATGTAAGTGATGTCCATCACCCGAAAATAGTTGCCGAACAGGAGCTTACCGACAAATACGGTCTGGAGATCGCCGCCATAACATTGAGGGTTTATAACGGTTATCTGTACGTAGCAACCGACCGGGATACATTGCAGGCATATCGCATCATAAAATAGGATAATATTTTGTCGAAGTGCCCCTGGTTCGGATGGAATATAACAGGGTTATACATTCTGCACCCTTGAGATTGGGGGTTTGCGCAAGGTTAATGTGGACCAAATCTTTATGTATGCGCTCCATCAAGCTTCAGGGATGAAGCTGTAATCTTGCGTCGTCCATTCTCGAGTTTCTTTGTAGGTCATTACCATTCTCAAAGCCAAAGATACTCTGGCGATTTACCTGCAAAGTATGATAATTGAAGAAGCTTTCCGGGATATAAAAAGTCTGCTTGGCCTCGAAAAACTGATCAACAAACACCTGGAGTACATGGAGAAAATCGTGGAGGTCTTTAGGAAGAAGCACATGATCTCCACGAAGAACACGAATGAGCACGAACGGGAAGTTGAGATTTAGGATTTTGGTTTGTTGATTGATGATTGAGGAATAGGGGGACAGAAGCACAAATACAGGCTATAGTTATTGTCTCAACCCCCCACCAGTAACCTCCCCATAATGCGGAGATGTTGTACCCCCACAGGGGGTATTTTATTAGAAGAAAAAGTACTATGGTTAAAAGTATATACTAGCAGTATACTATTTGTAATGCCTGAAAGCGCACTCACCCATCTCGAATGCCCCGAATGCGGGCGCAAATTCAAAGCCGACCGGGTGCAGAATATTTGCGAAGACTGCCGCTCGCCGCTGTTGGCACGTTATGATTTGACCAGGGTGGCCGCCAGCGTGACCCGCGCCCAGATCGCCGCCCGTCCGCGTGGGCTGTGGCGCTGGGCAGAACTCCTGCCCGTCCGCAAAGAGAGTTTCCGCCTGACCCTGGGTGAGGGCGACACCCCGCTCCTGCCCGCTCCGCGCCTGGGCAAAAAATATAATCTACCGCACCTTTTCATCAAGGACGAATCCACCAACCCAACCGGTTCATTCAAGGCCCGCGGCCTGTGCGTGGCCGTCGCGCGGGCGCTGGAACTGGGCTGCAGGGAATTCGTCATCCCCACGGCTGGGAACGCCGGGGGTGCGCTGGCCTTTTATGCCGCCCGCGGCGGTGCCGAGGCGCACGTCTTCATGCCAAAGGACGCCCCGCCCGCCAACCAAAAAGAAGTCCGGGCTGCGGGTGCGGACCTGCGGCTGGTGGACGGTCTCATCAGCGATGCAGCCCGTCTGGCAGCGGAATCCGCTGCAGGCCAACGCTGGTTCGACGTCTCGACCTTCAAGGAACCATACCGGGCCGAGGGTAAAAAGACGATGGGGCTGGAGCTGGCTGAAACCTTCGGCTGGGAACTACCGGATGTGGTCATTTACCCCACCGGCGGCGGGACGGGGCTGGTGGGCATGTGGAAGGCTTTTGCCGAGCTGGAATCTCTGGGCTGGATCGGTCCCAAGCGCCCGCGCATGGTGACGGTCCAGGCCGATGGTTGCGCACCGGTGGTGCGTGCCTTTCAGAGCGGTGCGGAACGGACCGAGACCTGGCAAAACGCTCACACCCTGGCAGCCGGGCTGCGGGTTCCGAACGTCTTTGCCGACCGGCTGATCCTGCGTGCCCTGCGGGAGAGCGGCGGGACGGCGGTGGCCGTCAGCGACGGAGAGATCCTGGAAGCGCAGGCTGAGATGGGGCGCGCGGAAGGTCTGCTGGCTTGCCCGGAGGGAGCGGCGACACTGGCAGGTCTGCAAGCCCTGGTCAGGGATGGATGGCTCCAACCGGACGAAACGGTTGTATTATTTAACACAGGTACTGGTTTGAAATATATTTAAGCGACACCCATGGCAGCCAAAGAAACCAAGTCAACCCTTGAATTCCTCTACGATGTCAGCCGCGAACTGGCCTCGGCGCTGGAACTGCGTACCGTATTACAGCGCATCCTGTTCGAGTCACTCAAATACGTGGGCGGTGAACGCGCCAGCATTGTGGTCCTGGATGATAACGGCAAAGCCATTGAATCGGCCATCGTTTACGGACGCAAGATCCATGACCATACCACCCAGCAGTTGCGTGAGACGGTGGAACGCGGCCTGGCTGGGTGGGTAGTCCGCAACCGCCAGCCGGCCTGGGTGCCGGATACCAGCCGCGACGAGCGCTGGCTGCGCCGGCCGGATGATGCGATTGACCAATCCGGGGCCAAAGCCGCCCTTTGTGTACCTTTGATGGCGCACGAGCGTCTGGTGGGCGTGCTAACGCTGGTTCACCCTGAACCGGGGGCCTACAATAAAGAACATTTCAGCCTGATGCAGGCCATCGCCGACCTGTCCGGGATTGCAGTCATGAACGCCCGTCTTTACGCGGAGAGCCAGCGCCAGGCGCGCGTCATGACCGCCCTGGCGGCCAGCGCAGGAGCCATCAATGCCAGCCTGCGCATGGAGGATGTGCTCCAGCGCATTTTGAATGAGACCATCCAGGCGTTGCAGGTGGAAACGGTCGCACTGGCGCTCGTCGAGGCCAACTGGGATCTGGTCTTCCACGCCGCCACGGGAGAGCACAATGAAGGGATCGTGGGGAAGCGCATCCAGGCCGGGCAGGGCATTGCCGGGTACGTGGCGCACGAGGGCGAAGGTGTGGTCATCCCGGTTGTGAGCGATGACAAGCGTTTCGTACGCGGCGAGCATTTTGCAAATCTCGATGTGCGCGCCATGGCGGTCGCCCCGATCCATGCCCAGGGACGTGTCATCGGCATCCTGCAAGCCATCAATCCCATTTCCGGCGTATTCGATCCGGATGCCCTGCTGGTGCTGACGGGCATTGGCAACCTGGCCGGTTCGACCATCCAGCACGCCCAGTTGTTCGAGCGGCTGCAGGCAGCCCACAAGCGTTATCGCGAGTTGTTTGACGATAGCGTGGACCCCATCCTGGTCACCAGCTGGGACGGCAAAATCCACGAGACCAATCGGCAAGCGGCGGTCATCACCGAATATACCTCCAGACAGTTGCAGGGTATGACGATTGACCAACTACACGAGGTGACACGCGGCGATAAAATGGTCAGCAAGGAGAAGCTCAAAAACGGGAAGATCATCAGTTACGAGGCCGTGCTGAAGAGCAAGAGCGGAAAGAAGATCCCGATCCAGGTCAATGTGCGGAAGGTGGTGTTTGAGGAAGCTGAATCCCTGCAATGGCTGATGCGTGATATCCGCGAACGCAAGGACCTGGATTCCCTGCGCGAAGATCTGACTTCCATGATCTACCACGACCTGCGTTCGCCGTTGGCGAATATCGTCTCAAGTCTGGATATACTCTCGACCATGTTCCCCGGGCCGGAAAACGAGACGATCCAATCGGTGACGACGATCGCCCGCCGTTCCACTGACCGCATCCAGCGTCTGGTCAGTTCGCTGCTCGACATTAACCGTCTGGAAGCAGGCCAGACCATCGTTTCGCAACAAGCTGTGACACCCGCCGTGCTGGCCGAGGACGCCATGGATGCCGTTCACCCAATGGTGGAGAGCCGGCACCAGAGGCTGATAAGCGATTTATCCGGGGATTTACCGCCCATCTGGGTGGACGTGGATATGATCCGCCGGGTGCTCATCAACCTGATGGAGAACGCTTCGAAATTTACCGGGCCGGAAGGCAAGATCGAACTGGGCGGCAGGCAGGAAGGCGATTGGGTGCAATTATGGGTGCAGGATAATGGTTCTGGCATTCCGTTCACTGAACAGGAACATATCTTTGAAAAATTCACCCGACTCCAGGGGCTGAATAATTCCAGCGGCCTGGGGGTGGGGCTTGCCTTTTGCCGGTTGGCGGTCAACGGTCACGGCGGCAAGATCTGGGTCGAGAGCGAAGTTGGCAAAGGGTCCAAATTTATCCTGACCCTGCCGGTTGCCAAAGAATAACAGTACTTTCTCAATAAGGATGGAGGATGGGGGGGGTGGGCGGCTTCGCCGCCCGCACACACCCCACTCCCCAAGTTATTGAGATGAAACGAAAAACAGCACTTCCAGGAGAAAGCATGCAGTCCATTGCCACTGAAATTTATATTGATAACCAATACCCGGGTGCAACACTCGGGGTAATTAATCTGCCCCATGGGCTGATCCAGATCGACGCACCACCCTCGCCAGAAGACGGGCGTGCCTGGCGTGCCGCCCTGCTGAACCTGGGAGGCGGTTCCGAACGTTTGCTCGTCAACCTTGATGCGCACCCGGACCGGACGCTGGGCGCGCGCGCAATGGACTGCACCATCGTCGCCCAGGAAAAGACCGCCCACGTTTTCCGTACACGCCCGACGACCTTTAAAGCCCAGGGTGAGGAAACCGGTGCGGACTGGGAAAGCATCTCCGGCTTGGGGAATATCCGCTGGGTGCCGCCTGAGATCACCTTCAGCCACCAGATGACCATCCACTGGGGCGAAAGCCCCGTCGTGCTGGAACACCATCCCGGTCCGACCGCCGGAGCTGCCTGGGTCATCCTGCCGGAAGCCAAAGTGGTTTTTGTTGGCGACGCGGTGCTCAAGAACCAGCCGCCTTTCCTGGCCGGAGCGGATCTGCCCGTCTGGCTGGATACGTTGAAACTTCTGCTTTCCCCCGCCTACCGGAACTGGCTGGTGGTAAGCGGGCGCGGCGGAGTGGTGGCCGTCGACGTGATCCGGGCGCAGAAGGATTATCTTGACCTGGTTTTGAAGAAAGTCGAAAAGCTGGCCCGAAAGAAATATGCACCGGAAGCGGTTGAAAACCTCGTCGCACCTTTGCTGCACCCGTTCAAAATCCCCGCCAGTCAACTACCGAAATATACCCGGCGCCTGCGCTATGGCTTGCACCATTATTACACCCGGCATTACCGTTCAACCGGCAATGGAAGCGGCGAGGAGTAAGAATCCTGACCCGGAGGAATGCTACGCATGGCAGAGTCATACCAGCCGATCTTTGAAGTGACCCGGGGGCGCATTGTTGAATCCATCCATTTCGGGGCGGCAGCCGTGGTTGACTCGAGTGGCCGCTTGCTTGCCTGGCTTGGCGACCCGAAGACATTAACATACCTGCGCTCCAGCGCCAAACCTTTCCAGGCGCTCCCGTTCATCGAACGCGGCGGCGACCAGACCTTTCACCTGACATCCAAAGAAGTGGCCATCATCTGCGGGTCCCACGACGGCAGCGACGAGCATGTTGAGGTGATCAAAGGCATCCAGTCCAAAGTTGGGGTGCAGGAGAGCGACCTGTTGTGCGGTTCGCATCCACTATCGCATGTGCCCACCGTCGAAGCGATGCGGGCGCGCGACGAAGCCCCAACCCCGAACCGGCATAACTGTTCCGGCAAACACACCGGGATGCTGGCCGCTGCCAGAATGCGCGGCCTGCCAATTACAGATTACGTCAATCCCGAACACCCTGTCCAGAAGACCATCCTGGAAACACTGGCAGAGATGTGCAGCCTCCCAGTGGACCAGGTTGAAGTGGGCATTGACGGTTGTTCAGCCCCCAATTTCGCCGTCCCGCTCTACAATGCTGCGCTGGGCTTTGCCCGCCTGTGCGACCCGCGCGGTCTCCCGGTGGAACGTGCCACGGCCTGCCGCCGCATCACCCAGTCCATGATGGCAAACCCGCACATGGTCAGCGGCCAGAGCCGGTTCGACACGCGCCTGATGGAAGTCTGCTCGGGACGCGTGGTGGTGAAAGGTGGAGCAGAGGGGTACATGATCCTGGGCATGATGGGCGGTGTGCTGGGTGCCGAATCACCGGGTGTTGGTATCGCCTTTAAAATTTCCGACGGCGACCTAACAATACGAAAGGCGAATGGCGAAACCTATAACCGCGTCCGCCCGGCAGTTGCGCTGGAAATCCTGCGGCAGATGGGTTACATCAGCGAAAAGGAACTGGAAATGCTGGCAGCCGATTTTGGCCCAGTCAAGCCGGTGACCAACTGGCGCAAGCTGGTGGTTGGAGTAGCCCGCCCGGTCTTCACCCTGCAAAGGTCCGAACAGCCCGCATGACCGGTCTCGGAACACTCGCCCGGCAGGTGCACCAGCGCCTGCTAGATTTTTATGGACAGCCCACCTGGCGCAACCCCCTGCCTCCGGTGGATGAACTCGTCTCGACCATCCTCTCCCAGAATACCAACGACCTCAACCGCGACCGGGCTTTCGAGTCGCTACGACGGTGTTTCCCTGCCTGGGAACAGGTGCGCGATGCAGAACCCGGGTCTGTGACCGCTGCCATCCGCCCAGCGGGGCTTGCCAACCAGAAAGGGCCGCGTATCCAGCAAATCCTGCAAGGAATTTCCGCCGAACGCGGTTCGCTTGACCTGCAATTCCTGAAAGGCCTGCCGCTGGAGGAAGCGCGTGCCTGGTTGATGAAATTCAAAGGCGTCGGCCCGAAGACGGCAGCCATCGTCCTGCTCTTTTCACTGGGACGACCGGCCTTCCCAGTGGACACGCATATTTACCGGGTGACGGGGCGCATCGGCCTGCGCCCGGAAAAAATGACGGTGGAGGAAACGCACGTCCACCTGGAGAAACTTCTCCCACCGGAAACATATTATGCTGCCCACCTGAATATCATCCGCCTGGGGCGCGAAGTCTGCGCGGCCCGCAAACCCGCCTGTCAGCGCTGTCCGTTGCGGGAACTTTGTAAATATGCAAAGTTACCGGAAAATCAATCGAAAATATAATAAGGCATTGATCCAGTGGCAGAACTCTCAGAGGGGAATTTAATCAATAAATCCATATTTGCAATTTCCTGAATTCAAATTCTCCAGGCTGGATGTCAGGTGCGCAGAAAATATGCATTTAAACCCAACAGGACAGCACTCGGGATGCCGTCCTGTTGGTTCAGGGATGGAACGTGAAGCCTCCTTTCTCAATCGGCAGTGGCTGGTTTGGGCACCTTCGCCGTTTTTGCACTCCAGAAGAATTTCCAGTAGAGATAGACAGATATCGTATACAAGACCAGGACGCCGGCGTACACCGGTCCGAAACCATAATTGACCTGCATCCAGCCGCTGATCGAGGGGCTAAACGCCCATCCAAAGCTGTTTGCCATACTTACAAGGCTGGCGACAGTAGCCCGCGCTTCCGGGTCGACCTTTTCCATAACAAAGGTTTGGTAGACCGGAGTGCTCATGTTCATCAATGCGATACGGACGTAATAGGCCATGCCGCTTAGCCAGAACCAAGGAGCAAAGCCGAGCAATGCAAGGAAGGGGATTGACAATCCCTGTGTAACCACCACCAGTTGGATCTTTCCCATTCGGTCGGCGATCGGCGGGGCAATCATCAGACCGATGCCCATTGCCAGTGCGCCCCAGGCCATGATCGTCCCGATGACAGGGTCTGTCTGATGATATACAACCCGGAAGAAAACGTTCATGAACGGCATCAATAGCCCTGCGCCGATGGAGGTGACCAGCATAGGGAGGATCAACTTGCCGAGCATCACCGGCTCTTTGGCAGCATAAGCGAATGGGGCGAACAATGCGCGTTCAGATCTCTTCAACCGCGGCATCTTCATAAAGAGAAAAGGCGCCAATCCAGCCAATGCCACCAACGCGACGATTCCCAGGACTCCGGCGTAAGCCAGGCTACTGGTAGGGTTGATGCCCTGTCTCACGGCGATCCAGGTGGGCAGGTTGCCGCCGATCGAGTTGCCAACGAAAGAGGCCGTCATTTGTGCACCGGAAGCCAGACTGAATAGATAAGTCCGTTCTTCCGGCCCGCTGTTCTCCAGTAGGAAAGGCGACATGGTCACCGCTGAAAGACTTTGCGCCACACCGCTCAGGATACTCATCGCAAATAAAATGCCTTTGACTGGCCAAAGCACCATCCCGGCAATCGACAGACAGACCGCCAGACCGCCAATGATAAAGGCCTTCTTGCGCCCCAGAATGTCGGCTAGGTAGCCCATCGGCACGGCCATGATCAGGGCGGTCATGCTGCTCGTGGATGTCAATTGCCCGACCACATTGGCATCCATGTTCAGGCTGAGCACATAAAAATTAAAGAGCAACCGATAAATGCCCAATGCCGCGCCGGTCAGGATGATGCTTGTCAGATAAAGCCTGGCGTTGGGGGAAAATTGTTTGATTCTCGTCCAATAGATTTGTAAAACGTTGGCCATTTATCCCTGTTTTTTCAAGAAATCCTTTACAGATGTAAAAATCACGTTCAACGTTTCCGACCGGGCTGCATAGCGTTTCTCGCCATTTTCACTCACGCGGATGGCTACCAGCTCTGCCAGGCGCAATGCCTGTAAATGATGGAGCACCGTTGGCGGGCGCAGGCGCAGGAGACGCGACAACTCGGTCGGTGTGAGAGGCTGCGAGGAAAGAAAACGCAAGATACGCAGGCGGGTTGGGTCGGCCAGAGACTTGAGAGCGTTGACCAGCATGTCGGGCGTCTCCGCACCGGGCGCTATGCTCTGGATATCCGGACGGCAGCCGAAAACGATCTGCAGGGTGCCTTCCGCCGGATTGGTGGGGAAGACAAATGGTGTGGACCAATACGACGGCACCAGGATTAATTCCTGTGCCGATTCGACGTCTTCAAAATTGACACCGCGCGAGAGTTCTTCCACGAGTGCGGGCAGCATTACGCGCCCGGCCAATTCCCGGGCATGTTCCAGCCCGGTATGCAGGACGGGGCGGATGCGGGTCTCTTCATCGGCGAAAAAGGCGCCGTAATATTCCTGCAAACTCGTCACTATCTGCTCACTGGATCTGTCCATGATCATCCAGACTTTGAGTAAATTATCCAACCCGGCGGCTTTAAGAACCTTATCGCGTTGGGTAAGAGTGCGTCCCAGGAACTCTTTTTCTTTGGGGGTGACCGAGCCTCGTTCGGCGATGTGCTCCAATGTTTTGGTGGTTTCGAGAGGCGTGTTCATCGGCAGGGTCAGAATCCGGAGGCGGTCAGCAGGTGCGAGATCCACGGCGCGGCTCAAGACGGGCAAAGCATCCTTCGGTTCTGGCAGGCTGCTGATCCAGTCCAGCGGCACAGATGCAAATGAGAAGACACATTCCAGGAATTCGCGCTGGGGGACGGTAAGGCGCTGCCGTACTCCCGCCGTCCAGTTGGGGCGCAGGCCAAAATCAGCGGCGTGATGCAGCGCGAGCAGGCTGATAAATAAATCGTAGGCGGTACCAGAGTTCCAGCGGAGAATGGTCATGTTGTTGTGTGTATTAGATTATTATCTAATATGTTAGATAATAATCTAATATCAAATACGCGTCAAGATATTCTGGGTTTGGTAGCATAATCAACCATCCGATTCCCCAGGGTGTTGTAAAAGTCTGAGCACTCAACCCCACCCCCGAACCCTCGCGAAGTACACCCGTAAGGGTGCACCCCAACATGGAGTTTCGGCGCCTCGTCCCACGGGGATGCTTCGCAATGGCGCCGAAACAGCCGACACCTGCACTTGCGTGCGGTGCAAGTGTGGCGGCTTGGAGCCGCCTCGGCTAGGGGCGGGGAGAATGCGAAAAAGCCCTATCTGATTCCCAAATAGCCGAATTTTTTAGGGGTGTCGCACGTATAATATATGGGTCCTTTCCAACCCTTTGGCTTTTCCCTGCATCTTTGGAAACCTGTTTTACACCTTTCTTTGGAGGCCATATGCCTGAACTGGCTTTGATCGAAGCTCGAAATCTTATGAAACGCTATGGAGACAAAATGGCCGTGAATAATGTCAGTCTGGAAGTGCACGGGGGCGAGGTGTTCGGCTTCGTCGGGCCGAATGGCGCCGGGAAGACCACCACCATCAAGATGATCGTCGGCTTGCTCCAGCCCACCTCAGGCACGGTCAAGGTGGCCGGGTACGATGTGCAGACCCAGCCCCTGCTTGCCAAAGCCTCCAGCGGTTACGTGCCCGACACACCCAATCTGTACGCCAAGTTGACCGGGCGCGAACTGCTGCGCTTTGTCGGAGACCTGTACAACCTGGACCGCAAGCAGGCGGCTCAGCGTACCGACGAGTTGCTGCGCATGTTTGACCTGTCCGCGGCGGCGGACGATACCGTTGACTCATACAGCCACGGAATGCAGCAGAAGGCCTCCCTGGCTTCGGCACTGATGCACGACCCCAAGGTGCTGGTGCTCGACGAACCCACCGTCGGTCTCGACCCCAAGTCAGCGCGGCTGATCAAGGACATCCTGCGCCAGATGGCAGAGCGCGGAGGAGCGGTGTTCCTGTCCACGCACATCCTCGAGATCGCCGAGCGCATGTGCGACCGGATTGGCATCATCAACAAAGGTGAACTGGTGGCGGTGGGCACGATGAATGAATTACGCTCGCTTGCCAAGGTTGGCGAAGTCAGCCTGGAAGATATCTTCCTCGGCCTCACCGGCGGCGCCGAGGAGGCTGAGATTGCCGAGATTTTGAAATGAGCACGATCGCGCCGTCTCCATCCTACCGCTTCCTGCCAGCGGTCTGGAAACTCATCCGCCTGCGCTTGCAGATCAGCCTCAACGGCTTCAAGCACGCCAGGACCATCCGCAAAATTCTCACTATCGTTGCCGTCATTGGCCTGCTGGCTTTTGCCGGGCTGATCTTGTTCTTGAGCTGGTTGCTGCTCAATTTCCTGCGTTCACCGCAGCTCATACAATACGTGGGGATGGATGTGAACCCGTTCCTGCAGGCCATGCCGGTGTTGATCTTCACGGCCCTGTTCCTGGGCATCCTGCTGAGCAGTTTTGGCGTGCTCTTGCAAGCCTTGTATCTTTCCGGTGACATGGACTTCCTGTTGAGTTCGCCGGTTCCCATCCGGGCAGTGTTTGTCACCAAGCTCCTGCAGGCAGTGCTTCCCAACTTTGGGTTGATCTCCCTCTTCGGCCTGCCGGTCTTGTACGGGCTGGGTCTGGCCGGGCATTACAACATTCTCTACTATCCGCTTGTCCTGTTGACTATGATTGCCCTGGCGCTGGCAGCCGCTGGTCTTTCGGCCCTGCTGGTCATGCTGGTGGCGCGCGTATTTCCGCCCCGACGTGCGGCGGAGATCCTGGGCTTTTTCGGAGCCATCCTGGCCTTTACCTGCTCGCAGTCCGGGAATCTATATAACGCTTTTGGCCATTCCGTAAACGTCTCCGGCGCTCAAGTGAACAATATGTTCACCCTTCTGATGCGTTTCAACACCCCCTGGCTGCCGCTGAACTGGGCCGGGCAGGGACTGGTGGCGCTGGGCGAGGGCCGCTGGCTGACTGGCATCCTGATGGAGTTGCTCACCCTGGGGTTGTCAGCAGCGGCCTTCATGATATCCCTGGCTACGGCGGAACGCTGGTATTACTCCGGCTGGGCCGGGATGCAGGTTGTGGCACGCAAGAAGAAGCCGCTCCGTACTGTCAGGCCAACCGCCTCTGGAGAAGCCTCACGCCTGGGGCGAATCTCCAGGGAAATTCCCCTCTTCGGGATGGCACGCCTCATCCCCGCGCCGGTGCGGGGTATCCTCTGGAAGGATTTCCTGCTGCTCCGGCGGGACCTGCGCAACCTGTCACAGTTGATCTCCCCGCTCATTTTCGGGGTCATTTATTCCTTTATGTTGTTCCGCACCGGCGGCCAACTGCCGGCCGGGCTGGGGGAAGCGCCGGACTGGTTCATGAATTCCTTCCGCATCCTGCTGTCCTATGGCAATGTCGGCATGTCACTATTCGTCGGCTGGTGGCTGCTGGGGCGCCTCTCGGGCATGGCTTTTTCGTCCGAGGGAAAAAACTACTGGATGTTGAAAACCGCGCCGGTGCGCGCCGGTCATATGCTGGCGGCCAAATTCCTGGTGGCTTATCTGCCGACCCTGGCGCTGGGGTTGTTATTTCTAATCGGAATTTCGATCTTGCAGAAAATCCCGCTCGCCGGGTTTTTATACAGCCTGGTAGCCGTTGCCATGTGCCTGGCCGGGATGAACGGCATCCTGCTGGCATTTGGAGTGGCGGGGGCTAATTTCAAATGGGAAGACCCGCGGAAAATGTCTGCTGGGAGCCTGGGCTGCCTGGGGCAGTTCCTGACCATGCTCAGCCTGCCGCTCCTCTTTGGGCTGTTCATCGGTCCGATGTGGCTGGTCTCGGCTTTTAACTGGCCGCAGGTTTATGGTTACCTGGCCGGGTTTATCCTGGGAGTCGGCGTGACCGGAACCTGCACCTTCCTGCCGCCCTGGCTGGTGCGAGGAAAAGTGGAACGTTTGGATGAAGCGTAAGGGAAAGATGGGGAACTAAACCGGTTAGAATTCGTTCTTATCACTGGAAGAGACCACGTCATGGAGGTGGCCATGTTCAGGAAATCCCTTTTCGTTTTTCTCGCCATTGTTCTCGCTGCTTGTACCGGCACACCAGCACCCATCTCCACGCCCTCCGGGGAGCAAATCGACGCCGAGGAGCAGGCTGTTTATGCCGCGCTGCTCCTAAGGTTGTATTCGGCTTCGAGTTATGTCATCATGGATACCACTGCCACCAGCCCGGTCGGCGTGGGGGATACGTCGACAACCCTCGATCGCATTATGCAAGACATGCGCGGCGTTGACCAGGAAACGTCGGACAGTTTCCGGGTCCGGAACGATGCGGCCTATCCCGTCCGGCCAGACATGGACCTCGGCAGCGGGTACGTTCTGCTGAGCCAGGCCGAAAAGAGTAAAATCTTCAGTCAAAACCAGGACGGGTGGCAGATCTTTTATGAAAAATACCCGGATGCACCGGGGATCACCACACTTTCGCGGGTCGGCTTCAATAATCCGGATGACCAGGCGCTGGTTTACGTTGGCACGATGAGCCACTGGCTGGCCGGGGCAGGATACTATGTGCTTCTTAAAAAAGTAAACGGATCGTGGGTTGTTGACCAGCAGGTGATGACCTGGATTTCATAATCGGGTACAATCCCCGCATGTCGATTTTGAAATCCCCTTTCTTTTGGTTCGTCCTGGCCGTCCTGACCACTGCCGCGCTGACCGCCCTCGGTCCCGAGGAACAATCGCTCGGCGCAAATGTGCGGATTGTGTATCTGCACGGGGCGTGGGTGCTGACCGCGGAAACGGTTCTCGGACTTTCGGCTGTCGCCGGGCTGTTGGGCATTCTCAGCCGCCGCGAACGGCTGCATCAATGGTCTGCCGCGTTGGGCCGCACCGGCCTCTTTTTCTGGGTCACTGATCTGCCACTCTCATTATGGGCCATGCAGGCAAACTGGAACGGTCTGTTCCTGAGCGAGCCGCGTTTCCGCCTCGCCGTCATTTTTGCCGCGACCGGGGTGCTGCTCCAGATCGGATTGACGCTGCTGGCCAGACCTGTGTTCACCTCGCTGTTTAATGTGTTGTTCTTTGTAGCCCTGCGGATCGGGTTGTCGCAGGTAGATTATGTAATGCACCCGCAGCCATCCCCGATCCTGAATTCGGGGATTTTATCGCTCCAATTGTTTTTTATCGGGATTATCTTCCTGACGATGGCCGCCGCCTATTTCATGACCCGCTGGTGGCTCTCCAGGTGAAGCGAACTTCACCGCCCTGTCCGGAAACGGCGACACCCTCGCCCCGTCCAGAAACGGCGACACCCTCGCGCCCTCCAGGAACCGGGACTACCTCGCAGGTGGTTGCATTCACCATTACCCGGACCATCATCAATACCCTGCACCGGATGGTCTACCCTTTCCTGGCCGTGCTGGCTCGCGGCGTGGGCGTGGACCTTATCTCCATGTCCTACGCCCTGACTGCCCGAAGCCTGGTTGGGACCGTTGGCCCGTTCGCGGCGACGATCGCCGACCGGCGGGGACGCAAATTCGGCATGCTCCTCGGCATAGGGCTGTTCACCATGGGGACGGCCATCGTGGTCATTCGACCGGTCTTCCCAGCCCTGGTTCTGTCCATCATCCTCTCCACGCTCGGTAAATACATTTTCGACCCATCCATGCAAGCCTATCTCGCCGACCGCATCCCCTATGCACGCCGCGGCCGGACGATTGCCGTCACCGAGTTTGGCTGGTCGCTGGCCTTTATCCTCGGCATCCCGCTGATGGGTTTCCTGATCGCCCGCAATGGCTGGATGGCGCCTTTCCCGTTGATGGTGCTCCTGGGAGCGCTCATCTTCGCCGGCCTGTCCCTGATGCTGCCAAATGACAGCCAGCAGCCGATGAGCGCATCAGCAGACGGGGAAAGGAATAATTTTCGCCTTGTGCTTACTTCCGTCCCCGCCCTGGCTGGATTGGCCGTCGGCCTGCTGGCCAGTGCAGGCAACGAGGTGGTCAACCTCATCTTCGGGGTCTGGCTGGAGGATGCCTTTGGCCTGCAGATTGCTGCCCTGGGCGCAGCCTCGGCTGTAATCGGTCTCTCCGAACTGGGCGGGGAGGGACTGGTGGCGGCATTCGTTGACCGGCTGGGCAAGCCGCGTGCCATCGGCCTGGGGCTGGCAGCCAACTGCCTGGCCGCGCTGGCCCTGCTTTTCCTGGGGCGGACAGAGGCTGGCGCCCTGGTTGGCCTGTTTTTCTTTTACATTACGTTTGAGTTCACCCTGGTCAGCATCATCCCGCTGATGACCGAACTCCTGCCTACGAGGCGCGCCACCCTGATGGCCTTCAACGTGGCTGCCCTCTCGCTCGGCCGCGCCCTGGGGGACCTGCTGGCCCCGCGCTTATATGGATTGGGATTCTGGTTCGTCGTGCTGGGGGCGGTGGGATTCAATCTGCTGGCTCTGGCTGCGCTGCGGAAGGTGAAGACGGCCAATTGACTGAGGCGCGATAATGTTTTTTGCAGTATTACTGCATCTTGCATATTTGTGAACATGCCATTGTCGAATTGCCCTCAACTCATGGAATTTTGGTTCCGAACATGAATTCTAAATTATTTATCCCGCGGCTTTATGCTCAAGACAATTTCCAATAATTTTTGCAGCTGTCTCGGCTCCATTTTCGCTTTGAATCTTTAACCCCAGATCTTTTGCTGCATCTTTAATTTCTTTTGCTGACACAAACTTGATTGCCTCAGCCAATTTTTCTGCCATGAGTTTTCTTCTGGGAATTGGCCTGGAACCTACTCCAAGTTCAAACACACGACGTCCCCACGCGAATTGGTCATTACTATGGGGGATGATGATAGACGGTATTCCAGCTCTCAAACCAGCGGCGGTAGTTCCGGCACCTCCGTGATGGACAACCGCTGCCATGCGGGGAAATAACCATGAGTGCGGTGCACTTTCAAGAATAAAAAATTCTTCGGGAATACTATCGACTTTTGACATACCACTCCACCCGGTTGCCAAAATCCCACGTTGTCCAGAGCGTTTCAGAGCCTCAATAACCAGCTCGGTTGTTTGAACTGCTTGAGAAGATTCTCCTAAACTACCAAAGCCCACATAAATTGGCGGTGTTCCTCTCTGCATAAAATCCAATAGATCACTGGATGGATTCCAATCAACCTCCTCATCTAAGAACCAGTACCCGGTGTTATAAACATACTCTGACCAATCATTCGGTCTGGGAAAAACATAATTACTGCAGGAAATAACAGTTGGGTTGATCCTGGTGTTTTGTTTACCAAATGGACATGCAAAATCCTCAGGACCGTGACCAAACTTCTTCTTCCAGAATTCTTTAACAGCCGAACTGGAGCTAAGCCACATTACCTGCTCCAAGATTTTATGTGTTACAAAATTATATCCCCGGCCCAGTCGAACCGTATCATAGAACATCAATGCAGGGTAATCCATGGTAGGCGTCATCGGAAAAGGAGTTGCAAGAATACTGGGGATCTTTAAATATTGGGCAGCAAAATACCCGATTGGAACACCCGGATGGTAAACGATGGCGTCCGAACCAGTACAAGCATCGAAGAAATCCTCTTGAAGATCAAACACATAGGATTTAAGTCTATTAAAACCTAAGACGAGCTTTAGAGGATTGTCAGCCTGTCTGGCGTCCCTCGTACTCTCGCTTAAAGCTACCCTGGATACATCCCCTCTTATTGGATAAAACTCCAGATTATAACCTTTTACAAAGTTCTCAAAGTTTTTAAATGTTGCAATTCGAACATTGTGACCTGTTTTTTTTAGTTCAATCCCCAGTGCAATATATGGCTGAACATCTCCTCTTGTACCAGCCGCTAAAATTGTAATCACCATGCAAATTCTCCTAAAGAATTTTTTTAACCAACTATTTTATATTCAAGCTTGTCACCACCGCTCTATTTCGCGAACTGGATGACGACTCCTACCACCAGCGCGATCTGCCCCAAGTGATATGCAATCATGTTCAACACACGGCCGTTGTTGACGGGTTTGACAAACTTGTTCCAGGCCAGGATGATGTCGGAGGCATAGAACAGAATGGCTCCCACGCTCACCAGTCCGGCGGCTGAGATTTTCCAATCGAGGCGGGACAGGGTCAGGATGGCTGAAAGCAGCATGAGCGTAATGACCGTTCCATAGGCCACCACCGGTACAACCAGTTGCGGTTTTCCCTTCTCGCGCACCCCGGCGAGGATGCGCCGCAGGAGGCGCGCCGCCGTTATCGCCAGGATGATGCCGATGCCAATGGCCCACAACGGCGAGAGTTCCCCGAACGGCGTGTTCAGACCGATGATATAGGCCACATGCGCCAGCAGAAACGACACCAGACCGGCGATGAACCAGCGATCGGAGAACAACAGGAATAGATCCCCAGCCAGCGAGAAGAGGATGCCCAGCCCAAAGCAGATCAACGGTGTTGCACCGAAGCCTCCGGTCAGCCCCAGATAGCTGAACAAGAGCACCATCGTGACCGGCTTGGCGATAGTTTCGATTTTCCTCCAGCCTTTGGCAACAGCCACCCAGTCTGTCGCGGCTGCGGCCAGAACAGCGATGAACAAGAGCGTTGTCAGCATGGTTTCCTTTGCCTCCTTTAGGGGAGAATACCCCGCTATTTTTTGATCTTATATCCAAACCGGCGCAGGGCGTCCTCATTGTCACGCCAGTTTTTCGATAATTTGACACGCAATTCGAGAAAGACCTTGCGCCCGCTCATGGCTTCGATTTCCTTACGCGCCGCCGAGCCAATCTTTTTGAGCATCGCCCCCCCCTCGCCGATGACGATGCCTTTCTGCGAATCGCGCTCAACGAACAGCGTGGCGGCGATGAAGGCACCCTCTTCGCCGCGCTCGGTGAACTCATCCATGCGGACGGCCAAAGCGTGCGGAACCTCGTCACGCAGGAAGATGAGTGCCGCTTCGCGGATCAATTCTGCCGCGATCTCGCGCTCGTAGAGGTCTGTCAATTGTTCTTCGGGAAACTCCGGCGGGCGAACTGGCAGACGGGCGGTCAGCGCAGCGATCAATTCGTCCAGCCCGAGGCGACTTGTCGCCGAAAAGGCCAGTACCGGAGCGTCCGGGACCAGGGCCTGGTATGCAACTCGATGCCTCTCCAACACCTCAACTGGGAGCAGGTCGAGCTTGTTGAGGCCAAGCATCAGGTCCGGCCTGCGGCGCAGCTTCGAGAGAAGGCTGGCGATCCGCTGATCGTCCTCGTCCGGCTCGGTGCTGGCGTCGACGAGGAAGAGGATGATATCCACGCCTTCCAGGGCTTCCTCGGCCTCCTGGTTGAAGAACTGGCCGAGTTTGTGGCGTGGAGTGTGAACCCCGGGCGTGTCCACAAAGACGAGCTGGGAGTTGGTGGTGGTCAGGATGCCGAGTTGACGACGGCGGGTGGTCTGAGGACGGGGAGAGACGGCGGCGATTTTCTGGCCAAGCAGGGTGTTGACCAGCGTGGACTTGCCCACATTGGGTTTGCCGAGGATGGCGATAAAACCAGAGCGGAAATCAGTCATGTTCTTTCCTTGCCACGCAAACCACTGGGAACACAGAGAAAATCAAACCATCTCTATGGTCTCCCGGTGTTCTGTGGTGAATCATTTACGGGATTTCCAATTAACAACCAAGATGCTGGCAACGATGAGCAGCGCGCCAAGAAACAACTGCCAGGTGAGTTCTTCGCGCAGGAAAATCACGCCCAGGATCACGCCGCCCAGTGGAAAAATATAGCTGACCAGTGTGGTGCGGGTTGGACCAATCTCGTGCAGGAGATAGTACCATAGAATAAGCGCCAACCCGGAACCGAGCACACCCAGCCAGACCAGAGCCACCCAGGTGATGGGCAGGGACGGCAGGACTATCGGTTTTTCGACGACCGGGATGATTGCCCACATCACTACACTGGCGGTCAACAGGGGGGCAGCCCCGCGCACCAGGCCAGGGACGTGCTCCGTTTTAACGCGGGCAAAGACGGTACTCCCAGCGTAGAAAAGTGAAGCAACGATAACCGCCACTTGCCCGAGAATGGAATTGTGTGCGCCGGGCTGTAAATCCTTGCTGAGCAGAACGACCACTCCACCGAAGCCCACCAGCAGCCCGAGCATTTTCTGGACGGTCATGCGATCATCTCGGAGGGTATAGTGGGCGAGGATGATGGTGAAGAGCGGCACGCTGGCGTTCAAAATGGATGCCACAGCCGAGTCGATGGTCTTCTCGCCCCATGAGATCAGGACAAAAGGGATGGCGACGCTGGTGACACCCAGGATGGCATAGGTGACCCAGGTGGCGCGGTCACGAGGCCAGGGTGTGCGCAGGAAAATGGTCGCCAGGATGCCGGTCAGCGCGCCGAAGACAACGCGGAACCCGACCAACGTAAAGGGACCGACTTCCTGCACGGCAATCTTGATCCACAGGAAGGAGGCGCTCCAGACCACGCCGAGCAAAATGAAGACGAACCAGTGTTTTGGCTTCATAAGTTCAAGCGAGTCTATCATGAATCACACCCCATCATTTTACACAATCTTGCGGGGATTGGATGAAGATCATCCTCACGGCCTGCTGTGGGGGTGACAAGAGCATACACTTGCCCTTTGACGCAGGTACCGGGGGATTCTCAGCTAAACACCAAGGACAAATCTCTGCGCCATCAACCATCAGGCCTCCGAGTTACTCCTCGGAGGCCTAAACCTTACTTTTTCGTTCGATTGAATGGCTGCTCTGGCTAGTTACACTTTTTTGCCGCAGTGCGGGCAAACCTTCCAGTCATCCTGAATGGACCTGCCACACTTCTTGCAAGAATTGCCGATAGCAGCAGGGATTGCAACAGGCGTTGCAGCGGGGACATCAACAACCTTCGGCTTGCCCAGGTTTCTTACAAGCCAGATGATGCCCAGCACCACGAGGGCCAGGAATCCAAGTGCGAACAGCCCTCCGATTAATCCACCGAAAGGCATCATGCCATAGCCCATCATGCCGGGACCGCGCATATGCGAGCCAAATCCGCCGTAAGGCATCATCCCGTGACCGCCCTCAGAAAAGCGGCGCGAATCTTGGAGCTCGACGCGATTGTCATGAAAATTGCCGCGCATCATGTATCCCACACCCACCAGGACTGCAAGGATGACAAGTCCCAGTACGATACCAATAATCCATTTCCATACTTTTTTCATATTCGTTTCTCCTTATATTTAAGATTCTCCAGGAATCACCTTGGTTGTGGATTAATTAATGGAAAGTTGTACGGACATAACCCGTCCAACACAGCCATAACTTTTCCTCTTCCCATGGAATTATCAAAAATGTTTTATATATTTTCACAGTATAACCGCCGATTATGAACATACGATTAAGATTTCACCGGAGAATCCATTGCCCACCCTCCAATCTCTAACTTCTGTAATGATATACTACATCCATGCCACTGCTTATTGGTCTATTCGGCGGTACTTTTGACCCGCCCCATATCGGCCACCTCATCCTTGCCGCCGAGGCAGGCGCCCAACTCGGTCTCGACCGGCTGCTTTGGGTATTGACTCCCAACCCGCCTCACAAGCAGAGCCAGCTGATCACTCCACTCGAACACCGCCTGGCGATGGTCGAATTGGCCATTTCGGATAATCGCCGGTTCGAGCTGTCCACCGTCGAAATGGACCGTCCCGCTCCGCACTATGCCCTGGATACGGTAAGAATCATATCGGAACAAAATCCCTCTGCAGACCTGGTCTACATAATGGGTGGCGACTCTCTGCGCGATCTTCCTGCCTGGCACCGTCCTGCAGACCTGCTGGCTGCCCTCCACTTTATCGGCGTGATGCGCCGTCCGGGTGATTCCATTGACCTGCCTGCGCTCGAAAAGATCATCCCCGGCCTGACAGCCAAAGTACGGTATGTGGATGCTCCGTTGCTTGACATCGCCGCCCATGAGATCCGCCGACGCGTTGCCGATGGCCGCCCCTTCCGCTATTTTCTTCCTCCAGCGGTTTACGATTACATCTTGGAACACAACCTGTACTGCTAATCTCAATTTACAGGGTTCTGTGTGAATATTAAACAAAAATCGTTGTCTTTTCCTTACTTCCTGGTTGCTCCGGTTTCAAATTTATACAAGGAGCAATTGAACAGAAATCCGGCTTCTTTGTATAGCAGGGCTTTTTGATTTCCATTATCCGCAGCATGGCGATCCGATTGTAAGCAAATTTGCTATTCGAGCAACGCCGCGCTTGCCTCTCCAGCCGCTTTATGCTAGACTTTGTTCAAGTTTGCGGAGGTGTTCTATGGCTGAAAAGATTCTGATCATTGACGACGATATTGATACCCTGAAACTGGTGGGTTTGATGCTTCAGAAACAGGGATATCAGATCGTTGCATCTGCCAACGGCGAGCAGGGGCTTACGCAGGCCGAAGCAGAAAATCCCGACTTAATTCTGCTGGACGTGATGATGCCAGAGATGGACGGCTACGAAGTAGCCAAACGTCTGCGTGCCAACTCACTGACGGCCAACACTCCCATCCTGATGTTCACCGCCAAGACGCAGCTGGACGACAAAGTAACCGGCTTTGAAGCCGGCGCAGACGATTACCTGACCAAACCAACCCATCCTTCCGAACTAAGCGCACATGTCAAAGCTCTGCTTGCGCGTTCCAGTAAAGGCAAAGTTCCCACCGCACCGCTGCCGGCTGAGAAACGCTCTCTGACGATCGGCGTTATGGCCCCGAGCGGCGGGCAGGGGGTCACGACAGTGGCTGTCAATTTGGGGGAAGCTCTCCGAATAGCGACCAAAGGCGATGTCATCGTGGCGGAACTGCGCCCGGGAATGGGCACCCTTGGCCCGGATATGGGCGATGCCAACCCCAGGGTCCTGACTGAACTCCTGTCCTCCAACCAGTCAGACATGACCCGCCAGAAAATCCAGGAAAAACTCCATACCCATGGAACCGGCCTTCGCCTGCTGTTCGGCTCGGTCCAGGCGAAGGACGGACTTTTGATTAACGCCCCGGTCCTGATGGAGGCGCTGGTCAACCGGATGAGTTATCTGACCCCCTATCTGGTCCTCGACCTGGGAGCCGGTTTGACACCCCTGACCCTGAAACTATTACCTGCCTGCAATATCCTTCTGGTGCTCGTGGAGCCGGTGACGAATTCGGTCGTTCACTCCAAGGCGCTCATCACCGATCTTGCCGACCTGACAGGCAGCAGGGAGAACATTCACGCCATCGTGGTCAACCGCATCCGCTCAGATACCCAACTTAACATGACGCAGATGGAAGAGCTCCTCGGCCAGACTCCGCTGATCGCCATCACCCCCGCTCCCGAACTGGTTTATGAAGCCACCCGCATGAATACCACAATTATTGCTGCCCGTCCCGAAAGCCTGACTGCCCAGCAATTTGCCAGGCTGGCCGCGGCTATGCTGGACTTTGAAAAGCAAAAGAAAAAAAATGAATGACGGCGGGAAGCGACTCGAGGGTTACCGGCGTCTGATCGCCATAGCCCGCGACCTCGCTTCGACCCTCGATCTGGACGTTCTGCTCAACCGCATCGTTCGCGCTGCTATCGATATTACTGAAGCCGAGGCGGCCTCCATCCTGCTCTACGATGATGCCGCCCGTCAGTTAAATTTTCAGGTAGCAACCAACCTCGATCTGCAAACCATGCGCGGCCTGGTCGTCCCGCTGGATGGCAGCATTGCCGGGTGGATTGTGACCAACCGCGAACCAGTGCGGATCGCCAATGCCCACGAGGATGTCCGTTTCTATAGCAAAATAGAACAAGTTACGCGCTTCCCCACCGAATCTCTGCTGGGTGTACCGCTCATCACCAAGGAAAAAGTTGTCGGTGTGCTGGAGGTCATCAACAAACACAACGACAATTTCACCGCAGCCGATGAAGACCTGCTCCTGGTGCTGGGAGCGCAGGCGGCGGTGGCGATTGAAAATGCGCGTTTGTTCCAACAATCTGACCTGATTGCCGAGTTCGTCCACGAACTGCGCACGCCGCTGGCCTCCATCGGAACGGTCACGTACCTACTGCTCCGCCCGGAAATGTCCCAGGAACAGCGCGAGCAGATGATACGCAACATCCACAAGGAAACCCTGCGTTTGAACACCCTGGCATCGTCTTTCCTTGACCTAGCCCGGCTGGAATCCGGGCGTGTCCAGTTCCATCTGACGAAATTCGACCTGCTGCCCCTGC
>CAIQQN010000201.1 GCA_903873975.1 uncultured Anaerolineales bacterium | reverse complement strand
GGATAACAGGGGACAGTTACGAATGGCACTGACTTAAGGCGTAAATTCATTTAGCGACGCGGTTTACGCTTTTTGACGCTTGGGGTTGTGATCTCAAGGTAGTGTCTGGAGAGGGCGCGCATTTGGTCGAGTAGGGAATCGAGTTTGCGGTGTCCGTCAATCGCTCTCTGAAAGGCTTTGGCCTGGGTTGCGGTGAGGTTGACGGTAACGGTCTTGCCTTCCTTCTTCCATGTCCACTGGTAATAGGGGCCGTAGGCGCGCTGGGTAGCGCGATGCTGAGGATCGGGCCGCATGATGATACGCTCGGTAATCGTGCCCTGAGCAATGAAGCCCAACTTGCCCAGCCGGGCCGCGAGGCGCTGGTAGCTCCGCTTTAGTTCTTCCGGTTCGTCCGATTTTTTCCCGCGCATCGGATTTTTTCCTCCGTTTGTGGAAGTAGTATGCCATGGCGCGTAACTACAAGTATGTATACTTGTATCATAGCCGGAGGAGCTTTGTCAACCGGAAAAGGAGAACGGCCATGATGGGACGCGGCAGGCTTAGACATCGGGTTGAGACGATGGATGATGTGGCGGGGGTGTTCGGGCGATGGGTGCGGTGGCCGGGTAAATACAAAGGAGATCGCGACCGGCTCTATACGCATGAGCGGACGTTTTGGGCTTTTCTGGGGCAGGTCCTGTCGCCCAACGGGTCGTGCCAGGAAGCGGTGGCGAAATGCGCCGTGCATCTCGCGCGCAAAGGCAAAGGGGTTTCTCCGGATTCGGGAGCGTATTGCAGGGCGCGGGCGCGGCTCCCGCAGGAGGGGATTCAAGCAGTCAGTGCGGACGCGCTCAGGCAGTTGGATGGGTGCGAAACCCGGAAGATGCTTTGGTATGGCCGCCGGGTAAACGTGGTGGACGGCTCATCGATTTCGATGCCGGACACGCCGGAGAACCAGAACAAATATCCGCAGCCTCACGGCCAGAAGCCCGGCTGCGGGTTTCCCGTTATGAGACTCGTCGCCGTGTTTTCGCTCGTTACCGGGGCCATAAGGAACTGGGAGAAGGGCGCCTTATCCGTGAGCGAACGGGCCTTGTTTCACGCGCTGTGGGATTTCTTTGAGCCCGGGGAAGTCGTTCTGGCCGACCGGGGCTTTTCCAGTTACGCCGATTTTTATCTGCTGGCCCGGCGCCGCGTCGACTGCGTCATGCGCCTCCACGCCCGCCGAACGGTGGGCGTCACCATACTCAAAAAGCTCGGACCCCGCGACTATCTCGTGCTGTGGCACAAACCCCAATGCCGTCCCAAGTGGATCCCCCCTGAACAATGGCTCATGGTCCCCAATACCTTAAGGGTCCGCCACATCATCGTCCACGTCACCCTACCCGGATTTCGCGCGCACACCCTCCAGATCGCCACCACCCTGCTCGACCACCGAACCTTCCCCACCCGCGCCTTCGAGGAACTCTACCGGCGCCGGTGGCTCGCCGAACTGTTCTTGAGAGACATCAAAATCTCCATGCGGATGGACGTACTGCGATGCAAGACACCCGACAGGGTCGAAAAGGAACTCGCCGTCCATATCCTCGCCTACAACCTCATCCGGCTGACCATCTGGCAAGCCGCCTGCGAACACGCCGTTCAGCCATTCGAGATCAGCTTCAAATCCACCGTCACCACCATTATTCAATGGGCGCCCATGCTGGCAGACCTCCGTCTCTCAAACAAAAACCGCAACGACCTACTACGGCAACTCCTGCTGTTCATCGCCCGCGCAATCGTACCACTCAGACCAAACCGCGTCGAACCCCGAGCCCGAAAAAGAAGACCAAAAGAGTACGCCCTGCTCAATAAGCCACGACACCTATTCAAGGACACCCCTCACAGAAACCGATGCCAAAACCCTTAAGTCAGTGCCATTCG
>CAIQQN010000200.1 GCA_903873975.1 uncultured Anaerolineales bacterium | reverse complement strand
TTTCTCTGGCAGCGCGGCAAAGAAGAAAGCGTGATCCGCGCAGAGATGGCGCATGCATATGACTCGGGCATTCGCGCCGTTTGCGTAGAAGCCAGCCCGCACCCCGATTTTCTCGGACTGCGTTGGTGGCGAGATTTCGATTGTAGCGTTTCAAAGCCCGTGAGACAGATTTGGGGCTAAAACTAAGGTGTACTTTCTCGGCTGGATATTTGAAGGCCAGATTCAAAAATCCCTTCATGAAGGGATTTTTGCTGTTTAGGTGGGCCCGGATGGAGTCGAACCATCGACCAAGCGATTATGAGTCGCCTGCGCTAACCACTGCGCCACGGGCCCGGAAAAACATCGCCACGAAGGGCACGAAGTCACAAAGAAACCTTTGTGTTCCCTTCGGCGTTGCTCGGGGCAAGCCTTTGCATCCTTCGTGGTGATAAAGAGCGGGCGATGGGACTCGAACCCACGATATCTTGCTTGGAAGGCAAGCGTTCTACCACTGAACTACGCCCGCAGTGGACTGTTATTCTACCGTGTGGGACGCAGACGGTCAACCCGTCATTTCACCATCTTTACCACGTATGCGCGCAGTTCCTCAACGGCCTGCCGGTACAGCCGCTCGGCCTCGTCTTTGGTGGAGATCGTTGGCTGGCTACCGCCTCCGGCCAGGGTATCCAGTATTTCCAATTGCATTTCCAGTGTGAATCCGTCCACCGTTGGGGCCCGGCAGATGCGCTCAGCCCAGGCTTTTGACGGGCCATAGGCGGCGCTGCTGCCCAGGATGTGTTCTTTGTCGAGATTGACCTTCGGGTTGGAAAAGACTACGCCGCCCTGGATCAGGCTCAGGGTCCAGGCCCGCTCCGGCAGATGGTCTTCGAGCGTTCTTACAATCTCCTGTTTCTGCTGGAGCCATCCGTCATCGGGGCCTGGTTCGTGCGTCTTCTCTTCGAGGCGCTTCCGCCAGAGCTTCTCGCGCACGGTTTGGATCTGCTTCCAGACACCATCCTGTTTGATGATCGTCCCACTCCAGGACTCGACTTTTAAGATCCAGATCCCCGATGGACCGAGCAACAGCAGATCGGAATCCGAGAGGAGCCGGGCAGAATAAAGGTCCGGAAGGGAATGAACAAGCAGGGCCAGGAAATCGCCTTCTCCTTTTTTGCCTGGCTTCCCGACCGCAAAGTCCTGCGGCGAGAGACTATCCCACCAGCGCCCTTCCAGGTCCACCACCTGCCCTTCAACCCGCCGCGCAACCGGCTTTCCGTCCACCATTTCGAGGATGTACTGGCGTCCGGCCACCGCCAGCGTGACCAGGATGATCAAAACCAGCACCGCCCAGTAGATGATGACACAGGCCACATCGCGATAATAATAGGCCGTCAGACAGAGTGCGATGATTGAGAGCGGAGCGACCGCACCTAGCAAAAAAAGGACCCGGCGCTTCTTTTGCCATTCGGTCAGTTCTTTGCGGAACTGCTGTTTGTGACCCACCCGTACCGCCCGGCCAAACTCAGCCGTCAGTTTCGTGGTGAACGATTGGATGGCCTGGTACCCTGCCGCCAGGTCGATCCATTTGCGGTCAATGCTGTGCATGGCCGGAGTATAGCTGAAGTCCGCCGGGTGGACAAGCGAATGGCTGATTCAGGATACCGCTTCTTTTCCACAATGGAATCGGGCAAGGAGGCTGCAGAGCGATGAAATGTTTCAACTTTGAGAGAGCCATAAATAACGGGATTTCGGTTCGATTTTTTACGCAGTACCCTGTATAATCATTTTGAGCGGAGATCCCCATGAAAATTGCCCGTTTTGTCCTGACTTGTTTTGCCCTGACCATGTTCCTGTTTCAACCGGTCCACGCAGCGGCGAATGGGCCGGTGGCCCTGGTGCTGACCATTAGCGGGGCCATCACCCCGGCGACGCAGGAGTATTTGCGCCGGGGCATCCAGACCGCTGAACAAAACGGTGCCGAGGTCGTTATCCTGCAGCTCAATACGCCCGGCGGGGGACTTGATCCGATGCAAAAAATGGCTGAAGACATACGCGCCAGCACCATACCGGTGGTGGTCTACGTCAGCCCGCGCGGCGGCTGGGCCGCCAGCGCCGGGACGGTCATTACTTTGGCAGGGCACGCGGCAGCCATGGCCCCGGAGACCGCCATCGGCGCGGCCAGCCCGGTTGGATCGCAGGGGACGGATCTTTCCACCACCGAACAGACCAAGGTCAAGGAGGCGATGAAGGCGCTGGTGCGCTCATACACCGAACGACGCGGAGCCGAGGCCACTGCCCTGGCCGAGTCCACCATCGAGAGTGCCATCGCCGTCTCAGCCAGCGAAGCCCTGGCTGCACACCTGGTGGATTTCATCGCCAGCGATATAAACGATCTGCTCAAACAGTTGGACGGATTCACCGTTCAAATGGCAAACGGTCCGCGCACCCTGCACACATCCGGGGCGACGGCCGAAGACCTGACGATGAGCATCATCGAGCAACTGCTGCAACTGCTGGTGGACCCGAACTTCGTTTTCATCCTGCTCAGCATCGGTGTGCAGGCCATCCTGATCGAGCTTTCCAGCCCGGGCGGCTGGGTGGCCGGGTTCGTTGGCATGGTCTGCCTGGCGCTGGCAGCCTACGGGCTGGGCGTCCTGCCGGTCAACTGGTTCGGGCTGGCCTTCCTGATCATCGCTTTTGTGCTATTCATCGTAGACATCAAAGCCGCCACCCACGGCGGGCTGACGGCAGCGGGCATCGGCTCGTTCATCGTCGGGGCGCTGGTGCTGTTCAACTCGCCGGGTACACCCCAGTTCGAGCGCGTCTCGCTCCCGCTGGTCATCATGGTGGCTCTCGTCATCGGCATTAGTTTTGCCATCATCGTCGGCATTGCGCTGCGGGCGCGGAAGAAACCGGTCATCACCGGTCAGGAGGGGATGCGCGGCAAGGCCGGTATCGCCCGGACCGATATCAACCCGACCGGACAAGTCCAATGCGGGGCTGAGTTGTGGACGGCGGAACTGGCAGAGGGCCAGGGCAGGATCCGCGCGGGTGAGAAAGTGGAAGTGGTCAAAATGGAAGGCGTGAAGTTATTGGTGAGAAAAATGTGAATCTTGCAGGAGTACAGCGCGGTTGTGTCCCTGTATATGATATAATTTATATGAATTAATTGATAAATATTACCGGTATTAAGAGGACCTGATGCCTTTTTCCCCCACCCGTGACCGGGTCAATCCCGCGACCGTACCCTCCACCCCACTCCGCCGCCCGGAGTGGATCAAAGTGCGCGCCCCTTCCGGAGAGACGTATGGGCAGTTGCAAACCCTGATGCGTTCAAAGGCGCTGCACACCGTCTGCGAGGAAGCCATGTGCCCGAACATGGGCGAATGCTGGGGCTCCGGCACCGCCACCTTCCTGATGCTGGGCGACGTGTGCACGCGCACCTGCGGTTTCTGCGATATCAAACACGGCCGACCGGAAGCCCTCGACTGGCTGGAGCCGGAACGAGTGGCACAGGCGGTCAAGTCCATGAAGCTGAAACATGCCGTCATCACCTCCGTTAACCGCGATGACCGGCGGGACGGCGGTGCGCCCATCTTTGCCATGGTCATCCGGCGTATTCGCGAGCTCCTGCCGGGCTGCTCGGTGGAGGTGCTCATCCCGGATTTCAAAGGCTCACTGGAAGCCCTGAAAATTGTGCTGGACGCCCGCCCGGAAATCCTGAACCACAATGTAGAGACCGTGCCGCGGCTGTTCAAGCAAGTCCAGCCGCAGGATCACTACGAGTGGAGCGCGGCAATCCTGAACAATGCCAAGAAACTCGACCCAGAGGTGCTGACCAAGTCCGGCATCATGGTCGGGCTGGGCGAGGAGATGGAGGAAGTCAAGGCCGTGATGCGCGACCAGCGCAGCTGGGGGGTGGACATCCTGACCATCGGCCAGTACCTCCAGCCGAGCAAGAAGCATCTGCCGATCGCGCGTTATTACAGCTTGGAGGAGTTCAAGGAACTGCGCGACTACGGAGGCGAGATCGGCTTCAAGTGGGTCGAGTCGGCGCCGCTGGTGCGGTCGTCCTATCACGCGGGTGAGCAGGTGCGGGCATTGAGCATTGTGCACCGGAAGTTGTATGGGGAAAAAGGGAATCAGGTAATCAGGGATTAGGTCTCTCCCACCAACCGCAGCTAACGCTCACCGTTAGGCCACTGAATTGCAAGCATCGTCAGGTTCAAGTATGGTATTCCGAAGTCCAGTATTAAATCTTGCGCTTACGAGCGATCTGCCTTCGACAGCCAATCAAGAGGTCTTCGACTTCATGAGAAGCGGCAATCCGCATCCACGAATCGCATGGGTACCACCGTTCACCGAGATGGGCCACAAGCTCTTCCCAGCCTCGCAAGAATTGTTCAGAACATACGGCTTTTCAAATCTTGAGTATTGCGATATCGACGATGAACAGAAAGAAGAGCAGTTGGCTCACCTTGACCAGTACGATATCATCTACCTAACCGGAGGCGACCCAATAGGATTTCGGAGCAATATTCTTCGGGTTGGGTTGGCTGGAAAGTTGCGACAGTACTTGACCACAAGTCGGATGATTGTCGCTGCTAGTGGAGGCTCGATGCAACTCACAAAGAACTTATCGGTCTTCCGGCTGCTTAATGTGGCTCTTGATGAAGTGTTCGAGAATCGTAGCGAATATGAAGCCCTCGGAGTAGTTGACTACGAGATTTTGCCACATTTGAATCGGTTCGAGCCACCGTTTCTTGAGATAGTTCGACGCTACTCCGAAGATGTGGATTATGACGTGATTGGGCTTGTCAATGGTGCGGCAGTATTGCACCGGAGTAGCGACAATTATAGGTGTGTTGGAAAAGCAACACGGTTCCACAAGGGAGTAATGACTCCAATCGATACGGCGGCCTAACCAAACCGTTGAGTCCACAAACGAGAGACCGGCCTCTTTTTGACCGGTCTCTCCCATTTTACGGCTTCGTCACCGTGTACGAATCCTTCAACTCCCTCACCCGGTTGTAAAACTCGAACAGCATCTCCGTCTCGCTGGCCGTGATCTGCATGGCGCCGTAATTGGCATTGTAGCGGAATTGGCTCTGTGGCAGGATGTTCACAAAGTCATAAAGCCCGCCGCCGCCAGCGCCGTCCGTGAAGTACGGGATGCCGTCCACCAACAGGCGCTCATAGAGATGGTCGTGACCCGCCAGCACAGCGTCCGCTCCCCAGGCAGCAAACGACCACTGCATCCAGCTGGTGGAACCGTGCATGCCGGACGAGTACGGCGGGTGGTGCATATAAACGATATTCCAGGGGGAAGTGGAGGAGGCCAGCCCCTGCTGGAGCCAGGCGGCTTGCACCGAGCCTGCATTAATACCATCCGGCTCGTGCTCATCGCTGTCGAGGGCAAAGAAATGGACCGGACCCCAGACAAAGTCGTAGTAACGTTCGTTGCCGGGTAGGGTGAAATAATCGATGTACGGTTGAGCATTCATGGTATACCAATCGTGGTTGCCCAGGGTCGGGAAGAAGCGATTGGTATCTGCGCCGGGGCCATATATGCCGATGTAGGGGGAGATGTAATCGTGATAATACTTGCCGATGTTGGCGTCAATCGTACCGGCCGACCCCAAGGTGTAGTTGTTGTCACCGACGGTGATGATAATGTCCGGCTGCCAACTATGGACAAGGGTTGCCACGTCGGCTTCGGCGATATTGTCCATGCCGTAATCGCCAATGACGGCAAACTTCACCGTCTGTGGTTGCTGTGTCAGACTGGGAGCCAGTGTTTCGGCCTGCAGAGGCGTACCTGTTGGCAGAGATGTGCCGGTTGGCTGCACGGTGTTTGCGTTCGACGGGATGGGCGTAGGGGAAGGATTCGAGGTGACGCAAGCGGTCAGCAGAAATGCCAGGCTTACCAGACAAGAAATCATGCGTTTCATTTCAATCAATCTTCCTTAGCAGCCAGTCTCTTCAAACTCCGGGATGTATTTGAGGCGCCCGCGCACACCTGCCAGCGTACCCGGGCGGAGTTCCAGCGCCTGGAATTCGTCTCCTTCGCCGTAATCGCTCGAAAGGCCGAAGAGGCGTCCGGGCGTGAACCCGAAACGGGAGTAATAAGCCGGGTTACCCAGCAAGATGACGAAACCGTAGCCGAGGCGGCGGACGTGTTCCAGTCCGGCCCGCATGAGCCGGGACCCAATGCCAGTCCGCTGGAATTCGGGCAGGATGGCAATCGGGCCAAGCCCCAGGCCGCGGCAGCCAGAGCTCGGCGGGTCGAGTGAGACGGGCGTGAACAGTGCGTGCCCGACCACACCTCCAGCCTGGATCGCAACCATCGAAAGCACTGATTTGCCGCGCCTGCGCGCCAGATCCACCAGGTCGGCCTCGTTATGGCGGGAAAAGGCTGCTTCTTCAACCGCGCGGATGCCGGGGAGGTCATCCGGGGTTTCCGGGTGGAGAGCAAGCGAGTCGCCGAAGTGACCCAACAAACCCGGCAGGGGGAGGTCAGACAGCGAGGCGAGGAGCAGGTCAGCGGGCAGAGGACCGAGGCGGGCGGTGATCGAATTCGGCACGCCCACCACGCGCAGTCCGGCGGCACTGGCCGCTTTGACGCCATTGGGTGAATCCTCAAAAGCGAGCGCCTGGTCAGCCCGGAGGTGGAGGGCGGACAGGGCGGCGAGGAACAGGTCGGGGTCCGGTTTGAGGCGGGGGGCGTCCTCGCGGCAGATGACTGTATCGAACAGGTCGTAAAATCCCAGACGGCGCAGATGGCCATCCACCCAGCCATGCGGGGAACTGGAAGCAACCGCCAGGCGCAATCCCAGCAGGCGGGCAGAGTCTAAGTATTCCGCCACGCCGGGCAGGGGTGGCAGATCGGATTGCATATCCAGGCGGGTGCGTTGCACCTGTTCATGCAGGGCCTGGCGATCGAGTGGCAGGCCGGTGAGGCGTTCAAGCTGGGCCAGCGGGTCGAGGTTGGCAATGGTAGCGCCGACCACGGTCCGCACCCACTCATCGAGCGGAAATTCCTGCCCGTAGCGGGCATAAAGTTCCTGCCAGATTTGCACCTCGGGCGTTTCTGTGTCGAGGATGAGACCGTCGAAGTCGAAGATGAGAGCCTGGAACACATGCCTCCAAGAGGGATGAGAGTGGATCGCCAGGGGAGAGGAGCTCCCCGAAGAGCGGGCGAACTGGCCCATTATACTGCTCCTGAGAGGGGGCTTCGCCGATCCATATCGTCCACCAACCGACACCTGCGCTCCCCAGCACCACACGCCAGGGCAGGTGTGCGTGCGGTGCAAGTGTGCCGGCTTGGCCAGGGTACCCCCGCCCATTCGTTTTCAAAAAGAAAAAAAGAGGAACGAATCCTTCTATACGAAGACATCAATCTCCTCGAGAAGTCCTTCATTGTAAAGTATGCCTGTAAGAGAGACATTTTGGGCATCTATTCGATATTGAGGAACGAATAACGAATAGGCGTCAGCAAGTTGACACGTTGACATGTTGACATGTTCCCGATCGAAGGTGGCGGTGCGCGCATCGGCTAGTCCTCTTCAAGGGGGATATCCTTGAGTTCCTGCATGGCCTGCTCAATGCTGGTGAGTTTTTCATAGATTTCCTTGCGAGAGCGCTGGAGGGCGGCTTTGCGCCCAATGGCGAGGGAGATGGCACGCAGGCCGATGACGTAGCGTTCATAATTCATTTTTTCATGCTGCATAGAGGAGAAGACGCGGTCGATGAAAACATTGAGGAGCTTATCTTCGTCCTGGAGCTCCCCAAGGATACCCTGCTCGAGGTTATCCTTTTCCTGCCGGGTGAAAGTATGGGAATAGAAGCCATGCTTGAAGGAATTGCGATTGCCAGGCTGGCCGCCGCGTTTATGGGGAGGAGATCCGGACATGACGAGGTCCTTTCGTTATAAAAAGAATCACACACAGCAAACCTCACCGTGCGCAACTTTGTTATAGAACATTAGTGCTAATTTGTCAAGGGGAAAAAGGGGGAGAAATATTGATTATAAATATACCTTGACACTTGTTATTTAATGATATCGAATTGCTCTGTTGCAAGGATGCTCTATCCTATCGTAACAAGTAATTTCCCAAATGAGGATGAGATTGTTTCGTCGGCCTTCGGCTTCGCTACGCTCCGCTCAGGCCTCCTCGCAATGACATATGAAAGTTTTTTTATGATTGCAACAGAGCAATATCGAATAATTGGGCCGACTCATAATCGCTTGGTCGCAAGTCCGACTCCTGCCGGGTCCACCTATATGTGTTATAATGCTATTATGACAATATTGATAAATATTGTATTTATAACATGTAAATCGCTTCGTAGGTATAAATGATCTCTCATAGAAACCGCTCTTCGCTCTTGATCACACTGGCACTTGTAATAACAGCCATATTGATTTTCACGTTCTCATCAGCTGTCCGTGCTGCCTTGGAAACCATTCTCACCTTCAACGGGGTTACCGTCAGTGTTGATCAGGATACTCACACACTGGTCGTCAACGGGAACATGGACGCCGTTGTTGAACAAACCGACCATTCTGTGACGATCAGGGGTGAAAACGGTGAAGAGGCCGGCGCTGGTATAGCTGTCGCACAGGCGGTCGAATCGGTGAATGTGAGCGACTTGCTCACCAGTCACCCTGATCTGATCCTGCCAACTGTTCCGTCCAGTTACTTACTGCAGCCACAAGCCGAGTCAGTGGGAGACAGCCTGACATTCACATGGCAGGATTCGCGCGGTCACCTGATCATCTATAAGCGCAGCCTCGCATCAATTCAAGGGGAACTGCCTGTTTCATCTGACAGCCAACCCACAACTCTAATTAATTCCGGAAGCGGTTTCATCAGTGTTGATGGGTATAGTGGCCCCATGGTAGCGTATGACTGGGAAGCTGGTGGTTACTTCCATGAACTTATGATTACGGACACTGCCCTGAGCGAAGCTGACCTGCAAGCCATGTTGCCTTGAATGATTCTGTCAAATACTCCAGACATATTTTCCTTCCAGGAAAGTGGAATGGGGTTTGAAGAGGAGTTGATGACCTGAGCTTTGAACTCCTGACCTATCCCCAGGGAGGTCAGAGTAGAAAGCTACTCAGGACCTTGGGAGGTTTCCGTTTTCGAGCCTTGTCCGCGTTCTGCCCACTTGCGGCTAACGCAAACCGTTATTAAGGATGTGATGGTAAATATGTACTCATAAAGCGTATAAACTTGGAATGGTAAAGTTTACAGCTGCTATTTTAAAGATATAAAATTGTAACCAAATTGAAATAAAGCCTGAATACGCCTAGTCGCAAGTACCCTGCAGGGACGATGTCCGGCTCACACCAGACCACTTCTAACAAGGTGAAGGCGTGACGGCTCATTATACTTGACTGATTTGTTGTATACTGGCAACCATGGAAATGAACAAGACCACATCTGCCGCCAATCGGAGCGAATGGCGGGCCTGGCTCGAAAAACACCACTCCACCGAAAGGGAAGTCTGGCTGATCTATTACAAAAAGGATTGCATTAAACCATCGGTGACCTATCTTGAATCCCTCGAAGAAGCGCTGTGTTTTGGGTGGATCGACAGCCTCATCCAGAAGATCGACGAGGAGAAATACGCCCGTAAGTTCAACCCGCGCCGGGCTGGAAGCAAGTGGTCTGAACTGAACAAGCACCTGGTGGCGAAACTGGTCAAGGAAGGGCGCATGACCGCGGCCGGTCTCGCCAGCGTGGATTTCAGCCTGACCGAAGCCGATAAGCCGCGGCCGAAACGTCCTGAACTACCCCTGCCGGATTGGCTGAAAACGGGATTGATGACCAGCCCCAAAGCCTGGGAAAACTTCAGCAAATTACCGCCCTCCCACCGCAGGAATTACATCGGCTGGGTCTCGGATGCCAAAAAGGAAGAAACCCGTCAGCGGCGCATCCGGGAAGCCATCCGCATGCTAGAGAAAAATGAACGGCTGGGGATGAAGTAATCCGTTACAATTAACTTATGTCTAACACCTCCCATCTCACCCGCGGCTATACCATCGCATTGATCAGCGCGGCCATCCTTTCCACCACGGCCATCTTCATACGCTACCTCACCCAAACCTACCACCTGCCCGCCCTCGTGCTGGCCTGCTGGCGGGAATTTTTCGTCTTCCTGACCCTATTGCCCATCCTGGCGGTGGTGCGGCGGTCGCTCCTGCGGGTGAACACCCGGCACCTGCGCTATCTCGTGCTCTACGGCCTGGCGCTGGCCATTTTCAACTCCCTGTGGACTCTTTCAGTCTCGATCAATGGAGCGGCGGTCTCGACCGTGCTGGTCTACTGCTCGGCCGGGTTCACTGCCCTGCTGGGCTGGTTGTTCCTCAAGGAACGGCTGGGCTGGGGTAAACTGCTGGCAGTGGCACTCAGCCTGGCGGGCTGTGCGCTGGTTGCGGGTGCGCTGGACCCGGCAGCCTGGCGCCTTAACCTGTTGGGAATCATCACCGGGGTGCTCTCCGGACTGTTCTACGCCATCTACACGCTGATGGGCCGTTCCGCCTCGCAGCGCGGACTCAACCCATGGACGACGCTGCTGTATACCTTTGGGTTCGCGGCAATCTTCCTGCTGGCTTTCAACCTGTTCTCCGGCGGACACATCCCCGGCGCAGCAACCCATCCGGCGGACTTCCTCTGGCTGGGAAAGGCCTGGGCCGGGTGGGGTGTATTGTTGTTATTAGCAGCAGGACCGACATTGGCGGGCTACGGATTATACAATGTCAGCCTGACATATTTGCCCTCCAGCGTGGCCAACCTGGTCGTCACGCTGGAACCGGTCTTCACTGCCGTGACCGCCTATTTCCTGCTGGGTGAACGGTTGACCTGGATCCAAATCATAGGCAGCCTGATCATCCTGGGCGGAGTGGTCTTCCTGCGGATCTACGAGGGCAGGCTTGCAAGTGCGGAACGACCCAGGGCGGAATCGCCTGCCCTGCAGAAACGTTGATGACTGAGAATGCCAGCATGTCCGAGTCCATCATTCCCTTGCTCGAAAAAGCCGCCGCAGCGCGTGAGCCGTTGATCGATGCCGGGCACAAGACTGCCTTCCGACTGTTCAATGGCTTTTTAGAGGGCTGTCCCGACCTGGTGGTGGACCTGTACGCGGCAACTGCCATCCTGCACAACTACGCTGAGAGACCGGAACAGGGCCTGCCACTGGTACGAACCGCGCAGGCCTTCCTGCAAGCCCGCTTCCCCTGGCTGCAGGCCGGGATTGTCAAAACCCGCAACAGCCCGTCGGACGAGGAGAAACGGGGAAAACTCCTGTTCGGCGCAGCGCCCGACCGGAAGGTGCAGGAGCACGGGGTCTGGTATGCCATCGACCTGTGCATGAACCGGGACGCAAGCCTGTACCTGGATACGCGGAACCTGCGCCTGTGGCTCTTCCAGCACCTGCGCGGCAGGACCGTCCTGAACACTTTCGCCTACACGGGCAGTCTAGGCGTGGCGGCCTGCGCCGGGGGAGCGAGCCGTGTCGTCCAGATGGACCTGAACCGGGCGTTCCTCAACCTTGCCAAGACCTCCTACACCCTGAACGGTTTCCCGATAAACAAAGCGGATTTTATCGTCGGGGATTTCTGGGCACAGGTGAACCGGCTCAAGCGGGCGGGTGAATACTTCGATTGCGTGCTGGTGGACCCGCCCTTTTTCTCTGCCACCCCCAAAGGCACCCTGGACCTGAACACGGACAGCGCCAGGCTCATCAACAAGGTCCGGCCGCTGATCAACGACGGCGGCTGGCTGGTCTCCATTAACAACGCCCTGTATGTCAGCGGGAAGGAATACCTGGAGGCGCTGGAGGCCCTGTGCGCCGATGGGTATTTGAGGATCGCGGAAAAGATCCCGGTCCCGGAGGATTTCAGCGGGTATCCACAGACCCGCACCGGAGCCCCCATCACAGACCCAACCCCGTTCAACCACTCGACGAAGATCGCCGTGCTGGAAGTGCGCCGCAAAAAGGGGTCCTGATGGTTGGAGCTGATAAGGCGACCTGACCTGGATTGGTGAAAAAGTCAAAACCAGGCAGGATTAAAAATCTTGCGAGTTTGCCCGGGTACATTCCATCGATGTATAATGCAACCCGGTAATGATGATTGACAGATGGAGTACAAGCATGAACGATGACCAACCCTGGGAGTTCAACAGAATGGGCGGATCCGAACGGGAGATGGCCAGCCATGACCAAGTCTGAAAATAATAATACAGTCGAGATGCATGGCTGTATCGTATGTGCCAGAATATTCAACATTCTTGCCATATACTCCCCGGACGGCAGGCTGGTGGATTGTGCCGTGACCAGCCCGGGCGGTCACCGCGTACCAGATGAACGACGACCGTTGGTCGCTTGCGATACCCACACGGCAGGGGAACTTGAAACTGCTTATAAAAGATGGCAGTCCAGGAATGCCAAAGAGTCAGACAATGAACAAGAAGATGAATGAGACGGTACCCCATGGATTTTAAGGATTATTACCAAACATTAGGTGTTCCACCGGATGCGGACGAGAAGGCGATCAGGCAGGCTTTTCGCCAGTTGGCACGCAAGGTTCACCCGGATGTGAACCCGGGCAATAAAGAAGCAGAAGAGAAATTCAAGGAGATCAATGAGGCCTACCAGGCTCTATCGGACGTGGAACAGCGCAAGAAATACGATGAGTTACGCGCCCAATACCTGCAGTGGCAACAGACAGGCGGTCGCCAACAGGATTTCGACTGGCAAAACTGGTCTGCCCAACCTGACCAGGGGGTGCACGTCCAATATGCCAATGCCGAAGACCTGGAAGATCTCTTCGGAAACGCCTCGCCATATTCCGACTTCTTTGCCAACATCTTTGGCCAGAGGCGCACGAGTGACAGAGGTGGTGGCCGGGGTGCTTCGACCGGCCCACGCGGCGGACGGGATGTCGAGTATGAAGTCGATCTAACCCTGGAAGAGGCTTTTCATGGCGCAGAACGCCTGCTGGAAATGGATGGCCACCGCATCAAAGCCGGAATTCCACCCGGGGTGCGCACCGGTTCACGAGTTCGTCTGGCAGGCCAGGGGGAACCGGGGCAGAACGGTGGCTCTGCTGGAAATCTGTACTTGATCATCCAGGTTCTGCCCCATAACACCTTCGAGCGCGCAGGCGACGACCTGCACATCGACGTGCCGGTGGATATCTTCACTGCCATTGTGGGTGGTGAAATCCACGTTCCCACCCTGGAGCGGCCGCTGATCCTGAAGATTCCCCCCCGAACCAATGCCGGGCGGAGTTTCCGCCTGCGCGGCAAGGGCATGCCCCACCTGGGTGATCCCAAGAGGCGCGGCGACCTGTATGCCATGGTCAGGCTGGTGCTGCCCGACCCGTTGACCGACCAGGATGTCAATAGCATCCGCGCCTTAGCCTCCTCCCGGCCGAAGCGTTCTTAACCACATTCTGAATGAGGTAATCATATGAATAATGAAAACTCAGCCCCAAAAAGATATTGGTATGGTCCATACGAAGGCTATGAGTCGCGCAGCCAGCGCCGTCTTCAGGAAGATCTGGGAGCCGACGAGGCTGCCGTTGAGGCGATCCTGCACCTGCGCAGCCAGGTCATTGAATTACAGTCTCAAATTCGCCGTTTGGAAGCGGAACTAAATGCACATTCCGCCAGCCAACAGTTGCGCTTGGCTCGTTATCGGGAGGTCTCATACGAAGCTACCTGGATCGAGCTGGAATCTCAGGAAGGATGACAGCCTGCAGGATTAGTAAGGAGAAGACCATGCGAGAGACCGGTCTTACCGATCAACCAGCTTATTTCCTGCGCATAGACTTTTCTGCTTCCCCTAGTTGACGATTCCCCGCCCCAGCCTGACACGGATCCCGCCATTGACCAACGACAGTGACGTATCCATCTGAACCTGCATCTGGCCAAGCAGGACCCGGTCACTGCACAGCACCGACAGGTTCCAGCCGGAGCACTTCTCGCGCAGGATATTACCGAACTGGGCATACAGGTTGCGCAGGTCTTTGCCTTCGCTGAGGCGCAGTCCGTAGGGTGGATTGGTGACGATCCAACCGGGTTCCGGGGGGGGCGTGAGGTACGAGACAGCCTGGCATTTGAACTCAATATAGTCCGTCACCCCGGCGCGTTCGGCGTTGGCCTGCGCCATTTTGATCGCCCCCGCGTCCCTGTCCGAAGCCAGGATCAGTGATGTTGTGCCGGCTGCCTTCTGCCAGATGCCCGCCGTTTCCTGCCAGAGGCGTTCATCGAAGCCTGGCCAATCCATGAAAGCAAAGCGGCGGTTGATCCCCGGCGGGATGCCGAGTGCCATCAAGGCGGCTTCGATGGGGATCGTACCGGAACCGCAGAAAGGATCGAGCAGCGGGGAGACTTTGTCCCAGCCGGAGGCCATCAACAGCGCGGCGGCCAGGGTCTCGCGCAGGGGGGCTTTGGCCACGGCCTGGCGGTAGCCGCGCTTGTGCAGCAGAGTCCCGGATGAATTCACGCTGACAGTGCATTTATCTTCCGCCAGCCGGACAACAACCAACTGCGGCGGGTGGTCGCTGTCCTCATCAGCTTTGAGAATGGGGGAGGGCTTTCCCAGCCGCTGCTCCAGCGCGGTGGAAACGGTGCGGGCGACGGCGTCAGAATGGTAGAGTTTTGATCTGTGGCAGGTAACGCGGGTGGAGACCGGCTGTCCGGGGGTCAGGAAGCGTTCCCAGGGCAGGCGGGCGAGGCGTTCCTGGAGTTCAGGGAAGGTGGTGGCGTAGAAGAAATTGCCCAGGCGGGCCAGGATGCGGCTGGCAGTGCGCAGGTGCAGGTTGGCGCGGTAAAGTGCGCTCAGATTCCCTTTAAAGAGCACGCCGCCTGGTTCGATGGCAGGCGCAAATTCCAGCCCGCGCAGTTCCTGTGCGGTGAAGGGTTCGAGTCCGGGGGCGGTTACAGCAAAATACGAGTCCAAAATGAATCCTATTCACCAGAGATAAACGGAGATAAACGGGATTTAAAATTCCTTTTCATCATCGTTCATCCTTGATCACGAAAACTCCGTGGCTGGTTTGCGCGTCACGATGTCCTTCTGATGCTCCTTGCGACGGGGATCCTTCTCCACGAAGACCGGACGGCGGGTGAAGGGGTCGAGTTCGGTGTAGTACATCAGGCTGGCGTAGGTGGAAGGGGTGGGGGTGAAGATCTGCACCTGTTCCGGGTTGACATGCAGTTTCTCGCTGGTGAAGCTTTTCAGGCGCACCATATCCTGAGCGCTGCAGCCGGGGTGGGCGGCGATGATGTAGTAGGTGAGGAACTGGGGCTTGCCGGCCAGGCGGCTCAAGCGGTCGAACTTGTCCTTGAATTTCAGCAACGAGTCCGGGCCCGGTTTGCCCATCAGGTCGAGAACATTATTCTCGGTGTGCTCGGGAGCCACTTTCAACTGACCGGAGACATGCTGCTCGACGATCTCGCGCAGGTAGGCCTCGCCGCAGACCGCGTCGGCCAGGATCATGTCGTAGCGCAAGCCGGAGGCGACGAACACCTTTTTGACGCCTTTCAACTGCCGCACCAGGCGGAGCAGTTCCAACTGCGGACGGTGATCCACCTCCAGGAGCGGGCAGATGACGGGGAAGAGACAGCTTTTGGCCGGGCAGGCGCCGTTCTTAAGTTTTTTGTCACACTCGAAGCCGTACATGTTGGCGGTGGGGCCGCCCACGTCCTGGATATAACCTTTGAAATCGGGACGGGCGATGAGGCGCGCGGCCTCGTCGAGGATGGACTGCTGGCTGCGCCAGCGCACGGTGCGGCCCTCGTGGACGGCGATGGCGCAGAAATTGCATTCGCCGTAACAGCCGCGGTGGGTGGAGATCGAGAAGCGGATGGTCTCCAGCGCCTTGACCTGGCCTTGCGCCTCATAATAAGGATGCTGGGCAAGCTCAAAATCGAGTGCGTAGACCTTATCCAGCTCAGATTGAGTCTGGTAAGGGGCGGGCGGGTTCTGAACCAGGTAACGGTCGCCGTGCTGCTGGCAGAGCCCGCCTCCGCTGACGGGGTCGTTGTTCTGGTAGAAGAGGTGGAACATCTCGATAAAGGCCAGCTTGTCCGCGAGGACGGTCCCGTAGGACGGCAGCTCAATAAAGCCGTCAGGCCTCTCTTTGGCGATGTAGCACAGACCGCGCACTCCGCGCGGGTCAAGCCCATCCCGCAGGAGGAGGGTAAATTCCAGGGTCGCATTTTCGGCCATGCCGTACAGGATGTAATCGGCCTTGGCGTCGAACAGGACGGAGCGTCGGATGGAGTTATCCCAGAAATCGTAGTGCGCCACGCGGCGCAGGCTGGCTTCGATGCCGCCCAGGACGATGGGGCGGGCGGGCTGGCCGGGATGGAGCCGCTTGGAACAGCGCCGGATGAGGTTGGCGTAGACGATGGTAGCCCGGTCGGGGCGGCGGGTGTTGAGGCCGCCGGGGGTGTAATCGTCGGAGCGGCGAGGCTTCTTGAGGGCGGTGTAATTGGCGACCATTGAGTCGATGCTGCCGGCGGTCACCCCCCAGAACAGGGTCGGCTCGCCGAGGCGGCCGATATCGAGATCCGTTTTCGGGTTGGGCTGGGCGATCACTCCAACGCGATAGCCGGCGTTGAGCAGAACCTTCCCGATGACGGCTACGCCAATGAAGGGACTGTCAATGTAGGAATCGCCGGTGACCAGGATGACATCCAACGCATCCCAGCCCAGTTGCTTGACTTCTTCGAGGGTGGTGGGGAGAAACATGGGGGCATTATAGTGCAAATAAAATGTCCGGGCAGGTAACCCG
>CAIQQN010000199.1 GCA_903873975.1 uncultured Anaerolineales bacterium | reverse complement strand
GCCATGTTTGGCAACCAGGAGGAATTTAGCCATCTGGGCGCGTGTGACAGGATCGTCCGGGCAATAGGAGAGCGGACTGAGAATACAGCCGCTGGTGATGCCATCGGCGTAGAGTTTCTCGATCCAGTTGTCGGCCCAGTAAGAGAGAGGCACATCCGCGAAGACCATCCCACTGCCACCGGGCGGGGTGTAGGTGGAGCCGTTAATTCCCTTCTCAAGGAACTTCGCCATCTGGGCACGCGTGACCGACTGGTCCGGGCAGTAGAGCAGCGGACTAACGCTGCAGCCACTGGTGATGCCAGCAGCGTAGAGGCGTTCAACCCACGAGTAATACCATTGGTCGGCAGGAACATCGGCGAAGGTTTGGTAAAGCTGATAGAAATAGACTGAGCCCTGGTTGGGGTTTGCGCCAATATCATCCCCGATAGCACCAACCAAGACCGTGTCGCCAGAGAGCGCCACCGCGGTGCCAAAAAAATCACCCGCGGCTCCATCCGAGGCGGTCAGCTTCCCTTGCTGTGTCCAGGTTGCTCCACTACGGTTGAAGACATATGCAGAGCCCTGGTCAATATTACTTCCAACATCGGCCAACCATGCCCCCACCAGGGCTGTATCGCCAGAGAGCGCTACCGCAAAGCCAAACTGGTCTTGCGCTGCTCCATCCGAGGAGGTCAGGTGAGCTTGCTGGCTCCAGGTAATCCCGCTGCGGGTGAAGATATAGGCCGAACCCTGGTAGGCGTTCTCACTTACAAAATCCCAGCATGCTCCTACCAGGGCGGTGTCACCAGAGAGTGCTACCGAAATGCCAAAATAGTCATCTACCTCGCCGTCTGAGGCGATCAGGTGCGCTTGCTGGCTCCAGGTTGACCCGCTGCGGGTGAAGACGTAGGCCGAGCCCTGGTTGGCGTTCCCAGTGACAGCATCATAGTATGCCCCCACTATGGCCGTGTCACCCGAGAGCGCCACGGAAACGCTAAACTGATCTCCCTCCGCACCATCCGAGGCGGTTAGCTTTGTTTGCTGGCTCCAGGTTGTTCCGCTGCGAGTGAAGACGTAGGCAGAACCCTGTTTGGCACCTGCGCCGGCATCATCCTTCCACGCCCCCACCAGGGCGGTGTCATCCGAGAGCGCCACCGAAAAGCCAAATTCGTCATTTGCCGCGCCGTCCGAGGCCGTCAGTTGGGCTTGCGGGTTCCAGGTTGTCCCGTTACGGGTGAAGACGTAAACCGAACCCTGGTTGGTATTTGCACCAACATCGTCCAGATATGCCCCCACCAGGGCGGTGTCACCCGAGATTGCCACCGAGACGCCAAAACTGTCAAACGCCGCGCCGTCCGAGGCGGTCAGTTTCTGCTGGAGACTCCAGGTGGACCCGCTGCGGATGAAGACGTAGGCTGAACCCTGGTTAGCATTTGCGTCGATATCATCTAATGCCACTCCCACCAGGGCAGTGTTTCCATCGCCCGAGAATGCCACCGAGTAACCAAAATAGTCACTCGTTGCACCGTCGGGAGCGATGACATTCTGCTCGACGTAGCTGACATTAAAGGGCTGAGCAGTCGTCTCATGAATAACCTGCAACAAACCGTCGGGCATGGCCGAGACGCTCCGGCTGGCCTGGGCAGTGCTCCTGGCCGGTATGCCCAACAACAGGGCAAATATCAGGCTGCTGATGGAAAAGAAGTTTTTGGAAAACATAGGATCCCTCCTGAAAAAGAACGAACCCACTCCTCCTGGCAGGTAGGGGTTCGGTGAATTTAGTATGATACAGCCACCAGGTTGAGATGATCAGTGTCAGTGATACTATACAGCTTATGAGGGACGAATACAAGTGGGGGGAGAATCAAAAAAGGGATTCAGTTCTGAACTGAACCCCTTTTCCGCATCATTCTCTCCGCCCCAGACTTGTACTTCTCTCTGCTGAAAAATATTACGGCAGGTTGAATGTCAGTACCAGGAACTTGGCCATCTGGGCGCGGGTGACCGAATCATCGGGACAGTAGTTACCGCCGCCGCAGCCGGAGGTGATGCCCTCGAGGGCCAACTGCTTGATCCAGGCGGCTGCCCAATGGCTGGTGGACACGTCACCAAAGCCGGTGCTGTCGCCCGCATCGGGAGGCGTATAACTGGCGCCGTGTTCAGCCTTCAGGAGGAATTTGGCCATCTGAGCACGGGTGACCGGGTCGTCAGGGCAGTAGCTGAGCGGACTGAGAATACAGCCGCTGGTGATGCCATCCGCGTAGAGTTTCTCGATCCAGTCGACAGCCCAGTAGGAGAGAGGCACATCGACGAAAACGGTGCCGGTCCCGGCAGGCGGGGTATAGGCGGAGCCGTTGATACCCTTCTCAAGGAACTTCGCCATCTGGGCACGGGTGACCGACTGCTCAGGACAGTAGAGGATTGGATTGGTGCTGCAGCCGCTGGTGATGCCGGCAGCATACAGGCGATCGATCCATGTAAAGGCCCAATGGTCGGCAGGAACATCAGCAAAGGTTTGCTGAAGCTGGTAGAAATAGGCCGAGCCCTGATCATCGTTCGAACCGACATCATTCCGGTACGCTCCCACCAAGGCTGTGTCGCCTGAGAGCGCCACCGACCGGCCAAACAAATCTCCCGCTGCGCCGTCCGAGGCAGTCAGTTTGGCTTGCAGGCTCCAGGTAACTCCACTGCGGGTGAAGACGTAGGCCGAGCCCTGGTAGGCGTTCCCACCAACAGGATCTTTAAGTACCCCCACAAAGGCGGTTTCACCCGAGAGAGCCACTGAGGAGCCAAAGTCGTTATATTCCGAGCCATCCGCAGCGGTCAGTTTTGTTTGCTGGCTCCAGGTCGTCCCGCTGCGGGTGAAGACGTAGGCCGAGCCCTGTTCGTTATTTGCCCCAACCGTATCATCCTGTGCGCCCACCAGGGCTGTGTTGACCGAAAGAGCCACTGAGAAGCCAAAGTTGTCATACGCCGAGCCATCCGAAGCAGTAAGTTTTGTTTGCTGGTTCCAGGTCGTCCCGCTGCGGGTGAAGACATAGGCCGAGCCCTGATTGCTGTTTCCGCCGACAGCAGCATGGTTCGCCCCCACCAAGGCGGTGTCATCCGAGAGTGCCGCTGAAGTGCCAAATGTATCCCCCGCAGCGCCGTCCGGGGCGGTCAGTTTGGCTTGCTGGCTCCAGGTCGTCCCGGTGCGGGTGAAGACGTAGGCTGAACCCTGGTCGGCGTTCCCGCCGACATCATCTCCATATGCACCCATCAAGGCGGTATCGCCCGAGAGCGCCACCGATAATCCAAAGCCGTCATTCGCAGCGCCGTCCGAGGCGGTCAGTTTTGTTTGCTGGCTCCAGGCCGTCCCGCTGCGGGTGAAGACGTAGGCTGAGCCCTGGTCGGCGTTCCCGCCGACATCATCTCCATATGAACCCACCAAGGCGGTATCGCCCGCGAGCGCCACCGAATAGCCAAACTGGTCACCTGCGACGCCGTCTGAGGCGGTCAGTTTCTGCTGCTGGCTACAGATAGACCCACTGCGGGTGAAGACATAGGCTGAGCCCTGGTCAGCATTTGCGCCAACATCATCACTCATTACCCCAACCAGAGCCGTGTCGCCCGAGAGCGCCACCGAAATTCCAAATAAGTCACCCACGGCTCCGTCCGAAGCAGTGACCTTCTGCTCGACATAACTGGCGTCCAAGGGCTGGACGGTCGTCTCGAGCACAGCCTGCAGCAAACCAGCGGGCATGGCTGAGACGCTCCGGCTGGCCGGGGAAGTTATCACTCCACCCGGCATGCCCAACAACAGGACCAATATCAGGCTGATGGAAAAGAAGCTTTTGGAAAACATGGGATTCCTCCTATCAATGAAAAATCCCGCACCTCCTGGCAGGTGAGGGTTCAGCGTGTAAAGTGTGATGCAACCACCAGGATGAGATGATAAATGTCAATGATACTATACAATCTTTGATGACTGAATTCAAGTGGGAAAAGAACTAAAAAAGGGATCCAGCTCTAAACTGAACCCCTTATCGCATCATTCTCCCCACCCAAGGTTTTTACTTTGCTCTACCGGACAGGATCACGGCAGGTTGAAGGTCAGCACCAGGAACTTGGCCATCTGGGCGCGGGTGACTGAGTCATCGGGACAGTAGTTGCCGCCACCGCAACCGGAGGTGATGCCCTCGAGGGCCAATTGCTTGATCCAGGCTGCAGCCCAATAACCAGTGGATACGTCACTAAAACCGGTGCTGCCGCCCACATCGGGAGGCGAATAGCTGGCGCCGTGTTTGGCCTTCAGGAGGAATTTCGCCATCTGGGCACGCGTGACCGAATCGTCCGGGCAGTAAAGGAGCGGACTGGTGTTGCAACCGCTGGTGATGCCATCGGCATAGAGTTTCTCGATCCAGTCCACCACCCAATAGGAGAGAGGCACATCCGCGAAGACCATGCCGGTACCGGCGGGCGGAGTATAGTCAGGACCGTTGATCCCGCGTTCCAGGAAGACTGCCATCTGGGCGCGGGTGACAGGATCCTCCGGGCAGTAGAGGTGGGGAGTGAGGCTGCAGCCGGTGGTGATGCCTTCAGAAAATAGGCGTTCGATCCAGTCATAGGCCCAGTAAGTATATGGTACATCGGCAAAGTCTTCCGTAATAATGTGGAACTGGAAGAAATAGGCCGCACCCTGACTGGGATGCATACCAACCTTGTTAAAGGGTGCTCCCACGAAAGCCGTATTATCAAATATAGCCGTATTATCCATGAGTGCCACCGAAGCACCAAATTCATCCCCTGCCGCGCCGTCTGAGGCGACCAACTGACCTTGCTGGCTCCAGGCCGGACCGCTGGGCACGAAGACATAGGCCGAGCCTTGATCAACGTTGGCACCAATATCATCCCCAAGGGCTCCCACCAGGGCCTGGTATAACTCAAGCGCCACCGAGCTGCCAAAATAATCCCTCACTGCGCCATCCAATGCAGTCAGTTTGTAATGCTGGCTCCAGGTCCACCAACTGCGGGTGAAGTGGTAGGCGGCGCCCTGGTCAACGTTCGCGCCGATATCCGCATAAGGAGCCCCCACCAGGGCAGCATCGCCCGTGTGTGTGAGTGACACCGAGTTGCCAAACCAGTCACCCGCGGCTCCATCCGAGGCGGTCAGTTTCGCTTGCTGGCTCCAGGAAATTCCGCTACCCACAAAGACATAGGCCGAGCCCTGATTGCCATTTGAGCTGACATCGTCTCCACTTGCCCCCACCAGGGCCGTACTGCCAGAGAGCGCTACTGACGTGCCAAACCAGTCATGCGCGGCGCCGTCCGAAGCGGTGAGCCTGGCTTGCTGGCTCCAAGTAGTTCCGCTGCGCGCGAAGACGTAGGCGGAGCCCTGGTCAATGTTCCCCCCGAAATCATGGTAGGGTGCCCCCACCAGGGCCGTGTCGCCCGAGAGCGCCACCGAGACACCAAAAAGGTCTTCTGCCGCGCCGTCCGAGGCGATCAGCCTGGCTTGCTGGCTCCAGGTGGTCCCACTGCGGGTGAAGATGTAGGCTGAACCCTGGTCAGTGTTCCCGCTGACATCCGCGAGGAAAGCACCCACCAGGGCTGTGTCACCCGAGAGCGCCACCGACCAGCCAAAATTGTCACCCGCCGCGCCATCCGAGGCGGTCAGTTGCTGCTGCAGGTTCCAGGTAGACCCATCGCGGACAAAGACGTAGACAGAACCGGCAAGGATTGAGTCAACATAGTGCCCGCTCGCTCCCACCAGGGCTGTGTCGCCCGAAATTGCCACCGAGGTTCCAATAAATTCGCTCGCCGCGCCGTCCGGTGCTGTGACCTTCAGTTCACTGGTATTCAGGGCAAAAGGCTGCACACCCTGCGGCAAGGCGGCACTGCGACTTGCCGGGGAAGTTATCAATCCACTCGGCATGCCCAAGAACAAGGCGAACACAAGGCTGATGGAAAAGAAGGTTTTTAAAAACATGGGATCCCTCCTGTCATTGTGACGACCCGCACCTCCTGGCAGGTGAGGTCTCGGTGAGTAGAATGTGATGCAGCCACCAGGATGAGATATGAAGTGTTACTGATAAATACTATACAATTTTTGATGGCTGAATACAAGTAGGAAAAGAGTCAGAATTCCACGAACACTGTCTCCGGAATGATGTCCGGTTAACCCAACTGTCAGAAAGATGCATTCCCCTTCCTGCAGCCATCATCCACCTCCCTGCCCGTTGACCGGCACCTCCAGATGGGCTTCCACTCCGTCACAGAGCTCCGCCCAGCCAAACCCCAGGATGTGCTGCGTGTCCAGCTCCCACCGGAGCTTTGGGAAGAGTTCCGTAAGAAAAGCATGCTCCGTCAGCAGGCCCCAGATCGCCTCACAGGAGTCATTCCGCATCCGGATGGCCTCTTCGCCATAGCCGTGATCCTCGGCATCGTTTGCGCTCCCGATGGTTTCAAGCAGGTCACGCAGGGTTCTCAAGATAGCCTGTTGACCCTCAGACATTGCCATCGGGTTCCTGCGAGTCACGTCTATATACTTTCGATGGCTTCGATGGTCACATTCTTAAGTTGCAATCCAAGTGCGTTGAATTTCGGCTCCAATATCGTTCGAAGCGCCTGGATCGTTTGAGGGGTGACTTCCGTAAGTTGGGCGACATTGGAGACTTCAGCACTCCGTTCGCCAAGAATGTCCGTGATGGTTTGTGCCAGAAGCGACTTCAAATATGCGGGTAGATTTTCGGGATCGGGCATCTGCGGTTCCAGCCGCGACGGGTCTGTTACTGCCAGGGAGAAACTTCCCCGGGCCCGCACCTGTACAAAGGTCGAGCCGATCATCAGCGCGACCGGCATGACGGTTCCCCAACGCAAGTCGTTCCATTCTTGAGCCAATTGGTAAGCATTCATATAATCCTCCTGTTTCAGAAAATGGGATGATACCATCTGGTGCCCTGACTCTTCGTGACCTACAGCAGTCCTTCCTGCCCGGGCATGCACCAGGTTGACGATCTCAATCCACCAGCCTTTGGGCAGAAATTGTCATGATGGAACTCTCCTCCAGTATAGATAATATGTGGAGCAAGGTCAAGAGGTTTGCCGACAGACACGACCTTCGCAAAGGATAGAGTTTTACACCTCCTGTCATGGTTTTCATAATGCCATCGTTCATAATCCCCATCCCCCTTGATCCCCCTTCCCCCAGGAAGGGGGAAAATTGAAAAAACAGAGCTTTGCGAGCT